>VBAN01000195.1:0-10362 GCA_005882445.1 Candidatus Segetimicrobium genomatis
TTCCCGGTCGAGGGTGAGCCCCCGGTCGTCCTCGACTATGCTACGACGGCCATCGCCGTCGGGAAGATCATGGTCGCCCGCGATGCCGGCACGTCCCTGCCTCCCGGCATCATGCTCGACCGGGACGGCAGGCCGAGCACGGACCCGGCTGAGTTCTTCAACGAGGGCGCGCTCCTGCCGTTTGGCGGGCACAAGGGCTACGCCCTGTCGGTGATGGCCGAACTGTTTGGGCAGGCGCTCACGGGAGCCGAGCAGCACGAGGGGGCGGGGACCGCGGAAGACGTGTTTCGGCGCTCCGGGGCGCTGCTCTTCGCGATTCACGTCGGCGCCTTTCGCCCTGCGGAGGAGGCCAAGGCGGTAGCGCGGGGGCTCGTCACCCGTCTTCGCGCGGTTCCGCCCGCCCACGGCGTCGAGTGCGTGCTCACCCCCGGCGAGCCGGAGGCGAGGACGCGGCGGCAGCGGGCGTCTGTGGGGATCGAGATCGCGGAGAACACGTGGCGAGCGATCCTGACGGCGGGGGAATCAGTCGGGCTCGCGTCCACGGATCTCCCGGGGCCGGCCGCCTGAGGGGCCGCGGGCGAGAGCCCGTCGCCCGATGGGATCCGCCCGCCGGGTGCAGATCGGACGCGCGCTTCGCCGCGACACCGCCATGAGCGGGATTCCCCAGGTCGCACCCGCGGCCCGCCGCGCGGCCCTCGGGTTGATCGCCGCGGCGCAGATCGGCGCGATGAGCACGTGGTTCAGCGCGGCCGCGGTCGCGACGTCGCTGGCCCGCGACTGGCAGTGTCCGCGGTGAGCGGGATCGCCGACATCCTCCCCACGCGCGCCGTGTTCGTGGCCAGCGCGCTGGTCGCGGCCGCCGTGAATGGTTTGCTGATCGGCACGGGCGGAGACCTCCGCCTGGCCCTTCCGCTCCGGTTTCTCTTGGGCGTCTTCCTCGCGGGCGTCTATCCCACCGGGATGAAACTGATGACCGGCTGGTTTCTCCAAGATCGGGGACTGGCCATCGGGATCCTGGTGGGCGCGCTCACGCTCGGCGCGGCGTTCCCCCATCTCGTGGCCGGGATCGGCCTGGCCGGACTGTTCTCCTGGCCGCGCGTGATCGCGGCGACGAGCCTGGGGGCGGTGGCCTCGGCCGCGATCGTCGCGTGGTTCGTGCGAGACGGCCCCTATCAGGCTCTCCCCACACGCCTCGATCTGGGCTGGGCCCTGCGGTCCCTGCGGGATCCGGCCCTGCGGCTGGCCAATCTGGGTTATTTCGGGCATATGTGGGAACTATACGCAATGTGGACGTGGATCCCGGCCTTTCTTCTGGCGAGCGTTCAGGCGTCGGACGCCGCGGGCGGCGAAGCGGCCGGCCGGTGGGCGAGCCTCTGGGCCGCCGCGGTGATCGGCGCCGGCGCCCCCGGTTGCGTCGCCGCAGGGCTGCTGGCGGATCGCCTCGGGCGGACGGTGATCACGGCCGCCGCGATGGCGATCAGTGGCAGCTGCGCCGTGGTGACCGGGCTGCTGTTCGGGAAATCTCCGGCGCTCGTGGTGGCCGTGGCGGCCGCCTGGGGGATCAGCGTCATCGCGGACTCGGCTCAATTTTCGGCGGCGATCAGCGAACTCGCGGAGCCGAACCGGGTCGGCAGCGCGCTGGCGTTCCAGACCGCCGTGGGCTTCCTGCTGACGGCGATCAGCATCCAGATCGTGCCCGCGGTCGTCAGGGGAGCGCACTGGTCCCAAGCCTTCGGCATGCTTGCCGTGGGGCCCGCGCTGGGGGCGATCGCGATGGTCCGGCTGCGTGAACGGCCGGAAGCGGTGCGGCTCGCGGGCGGCCGCCGGTGATCCGCGGGCAGGCCAGGGAGCCCGGGCGAAGGCGTAGAAGCAAGGGACGCGGAGCGTAAGGGACAGCCCGCCGGAGAAGAAAGGAGCTCATTGTGCAATCGGACGTGCAGGATATGAAGCTCGTGCCACAAGGGTGGCAGCGCATCCTCTGGGCCGACGGGGAGATGCCGGTGCTCCGCCTCATTCGTGAACGCTTTGCCCGCGAACGTCCGCTCGCCGGGCTGCGGGTCGCCGCCTGCCTCCACGTCACCACCGAGACGGCGAACCTGATGCGCACGCTGCAGACGGGCGGCGCCTCCCTCGCGCTCTGCGCCAGCAACCCGCTCTCCACGCAGGACGACGTCGCCGCCGCGCTGGTCGAGCACATTCATCTGCCGGTGTTCGCGCGCCGGGGAGAGGATCGGGAGACCTACTACCGGCACATCGACCAGGCGCTCGATACCCGCCCGAACGTGACGATGGACGACGGCGCGGACCTGGTGTCCGTCCTCCACAGCAAGCGGACGGACCTGTTGGGGGACGTGGTCGCGGGGACCGAGGAGACCACGACGGGGGTGATCCGGCTGCGGAGCATGGCGCGCGCCGGCGCGCTGCGCTATCCGATCGTGGCCGTCAACGATGCCAATACCAAGCATCTCTTCGACAACCGGTACGGGACGGGACAGTCCACGCTCGACGGCCTGATCCGGGCGACCAATCTGCTCATCGCCGGCCGAACCGTCACCGTGGCGGGGTACGGGAACTGCGGGCGCGGCCTGGCGATGCGCGCGAATGGGATGGGCGCGCAGGTGGTGGTGACCGAGGTGGATCCCCTCCGGGCCCTCGAGGCGCACATGGACGGCTACCGGGTCATGCCGATGCCGGAGGCCGTGCGGATCTCGGATGTGCTTGCGGATCTCGGACGTGCTCCTGACGGTCACGGGGAACACCGCGGTGATCCGGCGGGAGCATTTCGAGATCATGAAGGACCGCGCCATCGTGGGAAACTCCGGTCACTTCAACGTCGAGATCGATCTCCCGGCGCTGGCCGACCTCGCCGTGGAGCGGAGGCCCGTCCGGGAGCACGTGGAGGAATTCCGATTGCCGGACGGCCGCCGGATCTACGTGCTGGCGGACGGGCGGCTCCTCAATCTCGCCGCCGCGGAGGGGCATCCCGCCGCGGTCATGGACATGAGCTTTGCCAACCAGGCGCTGTCCCTGGAGTACCTGGCCCGCCGCGGCCGGTCGCTGGCGCCGGACGTCTACACGGTCCCTCCCGAGATCGACCAGCAGGTGGCGGCCCTCAAGCTCAGCGCCGAAGGCGTACGGATCGATACCTTGACCGAGCAGCAGGCGCAGTATCTCAGATCCTGGCAGGAGGGCACGTAGCGCCCACGGGCCTTGGGCACCGATGAACGCCAGCGCTCGGCCGGTCCCCGCCAAGGGAGGAGGGGCGATCGCGGTGGTCGCCATCGGCGGCAACTCCCTGGTCCGGAACGGCCGTCTGGATGTGGAGGGCCAGCAGGCCGCGCTGCGTGAGACGGCCGCGCACGTGGCCGGGTTTGTGACCGGCGGCTGGGGGATTGTGCTGACCCACGGGAACGGCCCGCAGGTGGGGCTCAACTTGCTGCGCAATGAACTGGCCGGCCAAGCGGTGCCGCCCGCTCCACTCGACGTCCTCGGGGCCGAGACGCAGGGGGCGATCGGGTACCTGATCCAGCAGGCCTTCGCCGAGGAGTTCCGCCGCCGCGGGATCGGCAAGGCGGTCGTCGCCATCGTGACCCGAGTGGTGGTCGACGGCCACGATCCTGCGCTGGATCATCCGACGAAGTTTGTCGGCCTGGGGTATCCGGCGGCGGAAGCGCAGCGGCTGGCGCGGGAGCGGGGATGGAACGTCGCCGAGGATGCAGGGTCGTGGCGGCGGGTGGTGCCGTCGCCCCAGCCGCTGGGGATCGTGGAGCTTCGCGCGATCCGCGCTCTGGTCCACCGCGGGTTCGTCGTGGTCGCGGCGGGCGGGGGCGGGATCCCCGTGACGCGCGGCGCGGACGGATCTTTCCGCGGGGTGGAGGCGGTCGTCGACAAGGACCTGGTCGCCAGCCTCCTGGCGCGGGACCTCGGCGCGGAGCGGCTGGTCATCTCGACCTCGGTCCCCAAGGTCGCGCTCAATTACGGCACGCCGCAGCAGCGCGATCTGGACCTGCTGACGGTGGAAGAGGCGAGGCGGTACCTGGACGCCGGGCAGTTTCCTCCCGGCAGCATGGGGCCCAAGATCCGGGCCGCCGTCGAGTTTCTCGAGCACGGAGGCCGGGACGTCATCATCACGTCGCCGGAGTGGCTGGGCCGGGCCATGGACGGCCGGGCAGGCACCCGGATCGTCGGCCGGACCGAACCGCGGTAGGGAGGGAGCGTCGTGGATAAGGCACCGCAGGCCGGCGAGTTGCGGCTGGCCGATCGGATGGGCGTTCTCGGCACGGAGACCGCGTTTGAGGTGCTCGCCCGGGCGAAGGCCCTCGAGGCCGCCGGGCGCTCGATCATCCATCTGGAGATCGGCGAACCCGACTTCGACACCCCGGAGCACATCAAGGAGGCCGCCGTCCGGGCCTTGCGCGATGGGTACACCCATTACACGCCCGCCGCCGGCCTGCTCGAGGCGCGCGAGGCCATCGCCGAGCACGTGGGCGCCCTCCGGGGGATCACCGTGGCGCCGGACGAAGTCGTCATTACCCCCGGCGCCAAGCCCGTCATGTTCTTCCTGGTGCTGGCCCTGGTGAATCCGGGCGACGAGGTGATCTACCCCGACCCGGGCTTTCCGATTTACGAATCGGTGGCGCGGTTTGTGGGAGCCCGGCCCGTCCCCTGGGTGCTGCGCGAGGAGCGGCAGTTTCGGGCCGACCCGGAGGAGCTGCGCGCGCGCCTCACCCCGCGCACGAAGCTGATCATCCTGAACTCCCCGCACAATCCCGCCGCCAGCGTCCTGTCACGCCGCGACATGGAGGCGGTGGCCGAGATCGTGCGGGGCCGGCCGGTCACCGTTCTCGCGGATGAGATCTACGGACGGATCCTCTATGACGGGACGTTTGCCAGTCTGGCCAGCATTCCAGAGGCGCGGGCGCAGACGGTGATCCTCGACGGCTTCAGCAAGACCTATGCGATGACCGGGTGGCGTCTCGGGTACGGCGTGATGCAGGCCGGTCTCGCCGCGCGCATCACGCAGCTGATGGTGAACTCCAACTCCTGCACCGCGGCGTTCACGCAGATGGCCGGGATCGCCGCCCTGCGGGGTCCCCAGGACGGCGTCGCGCGGATGGTCGCGGAGTTCCGCCGCCGCCGCGACGTCATCGTCACCGGGCTCAACGCGCTGCCGGGCGTGACGTGCCTGCGGCCCCCGGGCGCGTTCTACGCGTTCCCGAACATCCGCAAGATCGATTCGGATGCCGGGCATTTACAAGATTACCTGCTCCGCGAGGCGGGCGTGGCCGTGCTCGCCGGGACCGCCTTCGGGGCCCACGGGCAGGGATACCTGCGCCTGAGTTACGCCAACTCGACCGAGGCGATCAGCGAGGCCCTCCGCCGGATGACCCAGGCGATCGCCCGCTACGCGCCTCAGGCCAAAACGTAGGCCCCTCGGATCCACCGAACGGATGAGTTTGACGTATCGAATGTTCTGGCAGAACCTCCAATCGGATGAGTCCGGCCGTTCCGGGACGCGGGCATCAATGAGGTGAGGGACGATGTCGTATCCGCCCCAAGGAAAACGGCCGCGGGGTATGGACGAGATGAGGCGGTGGTGAGGATGAACGTGACGAAGGCGATCGTGGCGCTGGGGATCGTTGTCGCCGCGACCCTGCTCAGCATTCGGCCCGTGATGGCCGGGGCAGCGGTCAACGGCGCCATGCCCGGCGATTCCGATTCGATGGCCACGAGCGGCGGTCGCATGTTGCAGCACGAACTCATGCCGGCCGACTGCGGCGGCGGGGGCGACTATTCGACCTCGACCGACGACGGCAATTCCGCGCCGAGTGACGACGGGAGCACCAATCAGAGCGGCGGTTCGAGCAACGACGGCGGTTCCAGTCAGGATCCGTCCCTTTCGGACTGACGTCAGCCTCGCGGGGGAGCGCTAAGCGGACGCCCCGGAGCGCCGGCGGCCGGGACGTAGACGTAGGCATCGAGGGTGCGGCCCTCGATCGTGTCGACCCCGACGACGATCCGCCGGTAGCGGTCTCCTTCGTACGCGTCCAGGATTTGGAGCGCGCGCGCGTCGATGCCGTCGAGCACTTTGCCGGCCACGCGGGCGCCGTCTTCGGGGTAGATCACCGGATACCCGATCGAGGGATCAGATGCGCGACGGTAGCCGTTGAGGACCGCCGGGCGCCCAAACAGTCGGTGGCCCAGGAGCCCCTGGACCACCGCGTCGTCTTTCAACGTCCCGTAGACGAAGAGTCGGGAAACCGTCACACCGCCCTGGCCCGCTGGCTCAGCCACTTGCGGATGGCCTCGTGCGCCGCTTCCCACCCCTGGCGAAACGCTTCCTGCGCGACCGACGCGCTCTCTTCGCGCCCGCCGTGGCGCGGCGAACCGGCGACCAGGCGGGTTTCCACCGTGGCGGCGAGGTCTTCGACCCGCATCCGCTCCAACGCCGTGCGGAGCTCTTCCGGCGCGATGCTGCGGCCGATCTCGACCGGAAGGTGTTCGAGGCGGTGGATGAGCTCGAGGTGGCGCTGGACCGATTTCGCCTCGAGCGCGTCCACGGCGTCCTGGGTCGATTCGATGCGCCCCTTCGCGGGCCGCTCCCGGTACCCTTCGATGAAGTAGGCGGGCGATTGATTGAGCGCCTCGCACAGCCGCATGAACGTCTCGAACTTTGGCAGGGCCTTGCCGCGCTCCCAGTCCCCCACCGCGACGCCGCTGCGGAGCCCGAGCCGCTTGGCCAGTTGCGCCTGGCTGATGCCCGCGGCCTGCCGGGCTTCATGAACCCGGCCGCCGAAGGCGCGCCGCAACTCGACTACCGGACGCTGTTCCATGTCCTCATTTTAGGTGACGTCCTCGCAAAGTGCAATCCCGCGACAGCCTCGGGCGCGACTCACGGCCGTTCATCAGAACAACCGCTCCTGCACGCGCGGTCGTTGAATCTGGCGAACCGCTTTGCGCGCGGCATCGAAGGTCAGCCCATCCGACGTCATCAGCTTGTGAATCACCTTGCCGTCGTGGCCGGGGCGGAACCGGGCGCCCCGGGTGATCGTCGGCTCGCCGCATCCGCAGAGGCACGGCTCGCCCCGTCCATCGGCGCGCATCGCCGGCGAGTGCCGGCGGAGCCAGCGTTGAAGCTCCGCTTCTTCCACGCGCCAGGCGCGGCCGACCCGGACGGCCGGGAGCACGCCGCGCTGCAGCAGCCGGCGGATCGCCGCCGGCGACACGCGCAGCAGCGCGGCGGCTTCCTGGGGGGTGAGAAACCGCCTGGTCATCGTCGCTCTGTTTGGCGCTCGGCGCGGCTTCGTCCTCGTCAGTGCGACGAGCTCTTTTGCTGGTAGTCGCGCACCAATCTCGGGTTCCGGTCGGCCGCCGTCAGGAGCTCGTCGCGGGCGGCCTGCGGGAGCCCGGCGGTGGCCTCCCGGATCGCGGCGACGTACTGCTCGTGCGATTGGAACGTGGTTTCCGCCAGGCCGGTGGCGACCACTCCGGCGCCGCCGAACTGATCCCCGCTGCCGGTGAGCGCAAACGACAGGCGCGTCCCGAGATACGTCCCGAAGAAGAGGAGCGTGGTCTGCTTGCCGTCGCTCGTCATGAGAATCTGGCCGGCCCGGATCGGGCCGGCCTTGGTGGCCATCGTGAACGTCCCACCGCCGGCCCGCTGGCTCGCCCCGTTCGCGTAGGTATAACTCCCTTCCGACAAGGGGAGCCCGCCCAGGCTGCCCCGGAGCGTGCCCACGTAGGTGCGCCGGGTGCCCTGATCCGTCAGCGTCAGCCCCGGGATCGAAAGCGGAAGGTCAAGGCTGTAGTAGAGGACGTACTCTGGCTGGCCGAACGCGGTGGGCATCTGCTGCGGTATCCCGACGGAGAGCCACGCCGCGGTCAGGAGACCGGCAAGTGCCGGCCGCCATCGTGCCAGGTGTCGCATCACGAGCCTCCCCCCTTGCGTACATCGGTTCGGCGATCCCCGCGCGCATCCCTTCGCTCCGGCCGTGGAATCGTCCGCGACCCCGTGCGGTCTCGATGATGGCTTGGAGCGGCCTTGTCACCGCGAAAGACGGGATCGTATAATCAAGGGAAAGCTGGTGCGCGATACCGCGCCGAGATGATCGTTGGGGGAATGTCGCATGCCGTTCGTCGACAAGACCCTGCATTGCCTCGACTGCGGAAAGGAGTTCGTGTTCACCGCCGGCGAGCAGGAGTTCTACCAGAAGAAGGGGTTCACGAACGAGCCGCTGCGGTGTAAAGATTGCCGGGACGCGCGGAAGCGGTCACGCGAGGGCGCCCCCGGGCTGCCGCGCGAGATGTTCGACGCCGTCTGCGCGAAGTGCGGGGCGAACACCCAGGTGCCGTTTCGTCCTCGGGAGGATCGCCCCGTCTATTGCCAGGACTGCTTCCGCGAGATCCGCGCGCAGCAGAGTGTGGGCTAAGGCCCGGTCCCGCTTGTCCCCCATCATGTTCCGGCCCGCTGTGGGCCGCCCCGCCGCGCTCGCCGGGCTGGTCGCCCTCGGCCTCGCCGCCTGCGGACCCGCGGCGCTGGGCCCGCCGCTGCCTCCGCCGCCCCACCCCGGCGTGCTAGGTCCGTCGGTGGCCGCGATCGTGCAGACGGGTGTGCTGCGCGTGGCCTCGGATCTCTCCGATCCTCCGCTGGCGTTTCGAGAGGGCGCGGCGCCCCGCGGGTTCGAGATCGATCTGGCCGGGCTGCTGGCGGCCTCGTTGGGCGTGCGCCTGGAGGTGCAGGACACACCCCGGGTCCTCCTGCGCACAGGGTTTTCCGGCGCGGATCTCATCGTCAGCGCGATGCGGAAGGAGGAGGTGCCGGGGCCGGCCTCCGAGTCCTACTACACGATGAGTCAGGGCATACTCTGGGGGGGAAACGAGGCGCCGGTCCGCGACGACCCGCTGCGCAATGTCCGCGTGGCGGCGCAGGGGAAGAGCCCCGCCGAGACGCTGGCCGAGCAGATGGGCGCCGGCCCGATCCTCACGGCGTACCTTCCCGCGGCGGCCCTGGCGGCCGTGTCGCGGGGGGAGGTCCAGGCCGCCGTGGCCGACCTGCCCGTGATCCTGGACTACGCGCGGACCCACCGCGGCCTCAGGGTATCGGCGGGACCGTGGGCGGAGGTTCCCCTGGTCGTGGGGGTGCGGCCCGATGGGCCGGATCTCCTGGCCTTCGTCTCCGCCGCGATCCGCGAGCTCGAGCACACCGGAGGTCTGGCGCAGCTGCGGCAGCGGTGGCACCTGTGAGCGCCCGCCCCGCGGCGCCCTGGAGGAGACGATGAATATCATCGTGGCCGGCCGGAATGTCGAGGTCAGCGAGGCCCTGCGGACCCGGGTGACGGAGAAGGTGGAGCGGCTCGCGCATCACTTCGAGCGGGTGCAGAAGGTCCAGGCGCTGCTGCGCGTCGAGCCGCACCCCGGCCGGAACCAAATCGTCGAGGTGACGCTCTGGGGAGACGGCGTCGTCCTCCGGGGTGAGGAGGCCGGCCAGGATATGTACGCCTCCATCGATCGCGTGGTCGACAAACTGGACAAGCAAATCAGCAAGTTCCGCAGCCGGGTCATCAAGCGGCGGCGGGTCATGGCGGGGCGCCGGAAGCAGCAGGCGGCGGCGGCCGCCGACGCGGCCCTACGCGCAGGGCTCCTGTCCGAGCAGCCGCGGGACGGCGAATCGGGCGGCGCGCCCATCCAGATCCACCGCCGCAAGCGCTTCGAGATGAAGCCGACGCCGCCCGACGAGGCCGCCGTGCAGATGGAACTGCTCGGGCACGCGTTCTTCATGTTCCGTAACTCCGAGACCCTCGAAATCAACGTCGTCTATCGGCGCGCCGATGGCCGCTACGGATTGATCGAGCCGGAAGACTGAGAGGTTCGTGATGGGCGGGGGGGAGCAGCGGTCTGTGTCCCAGGACGCGGAGGGCGTGATCCGGCGCATCCGCGGAGTCTCGGCGACCCGGGTCGATCTCGGCGCGGACGGCCGGATCGAGCAGGTCCACGTGCTGGGGTCCGCCGATCGGACGGCCCGGGTTCTGGCGGGGGATGTCATCGCGGCCCTGGGCGCTGAATTGGGCGTCACCCTGGAGCCCTCCCAGGTCCGGGTCGCGCTTCTCCGCCCGGGACAGACGCAGCCGGGGCCTGCCCCCCTGCGGGCGCGGCTCAAGTACGTCGGGCTGACGATGACGACCCTCCGCACCTCGCTCGAGGCCCGGGTGAAGGTGGAGCACGATGGGCTGATGTACGAAGGCGCCGTGGCCGGCCCCGGCGGCGCGGCTCAGGGACTCGAGATCGTGGGCCAGGCCGCCCTCCGTGCGGTCGAGACCTACCTGCGCACCGACGGCGTCTTTCGCCTTGCGCTGGCCACCGTCG
>VBAN01000195.1:10401-14834 GCA_005882445.1 Candidatus Segetimicrobium genomatis
ACGACGATCCCCGGGAGGCCGTGGTCCGGGCCGTGCTCGATGCGGTCAACCGGCCGGTGAGCTGGCTTGGGGCCGGCTGAGCGCGCCCGCAATGCTGTGGCGGTCGCCTGCGCGGCCGTGCTCGCGGTGGGGGCAGGGCCCGCCTCCCTTGGGTCCACTCCTCGCGTCGATCAACCGTCCGCGGCCCGGGGCGTCCCGGTGCTGATGTACCATCGGGTCGACCTGCGCCTGTCCGCGCGCGATCCGATCACGCTGCACCTCACCGTCATGGCGCCGGCGTTCGAGACGCAACTCCGGCTGCTGCGGGACGCGGGGGACCGATCGATGATGCTCGACGCTCTGCGGGCGGCCATCGACCGGCGCGCGCCGCTGCCGGGGCGCCGCGTCGTCCTCACGTTCGATGATGGGTACGAGGACAACTACACCGTGGTGTTCCCGCTGCTCCGCCGGTACGGGTTCATCGGCACGTTCTTCGTGGTGACGTCCACCATCGGCACCCGGGATCACCTGACGGCCCCCCAGCTCCGGGAGATGGCCGAGGCGGGGATGGAGATCGAGTCCCACGGCGTTCATCATGTCGACTTCTCGCTTCTGTCGCCGGCGGCGGCGCGGAGCGAGCTCGCGCGCAGCCGCAAGACGATCGAAGCATGGACGGGGCGTCCCGTCGCCTACTTCGCGTATCCGGCGGGGCGGTACAACGCCGGGCTGGAGCGGATCTTGGAAGACCTCGGCTACCGCGGTGCCGTCACGGAGCGGCCGGCCGCCGAGTCCTTCGCCCGCAGGCTGGGGCTCCCGCCCCGGTAGCCCCTCGGCGTGGGCCGGGACGCCTTGCCGGGTGGATTATAATAGTGGGGATGCTTGCCATTGAAGGCTCATCGAAGCGAGGAGTGCTCCCTGCGGGAGCTCCAAACCGGAGTGGGGCAAACGGCAAGCAGAGGTTGGAGCAAAGGTAAGGAGTTGTCGATGCTGAAGTTGCTGCAATCGTTCCTCGGGGACCCAAGCGAGCGGATCGTCAAACAGCTGGGCGACGCGCTGGTCCCGCAGGTCAACGCGCTCGAGGGGGAGTTCGAAGGCCTGCCGGAAGCGGCCCTCCGCGGCAAGCTGGATGAGCTGCGGTCGCGCGCCCAGGGCGGAGAAGCGCTGGAGACCCTGATGCCGGAAACGTTCGCGCTCGTGCGCGAGGCGAGCAAGCGGACCCTCGGTCAGCGCCACCACGACGTGCAGCTGATCGGCGGCGCGGTGCTCTTCAGCGGGAAGATCGCGGAGATGAAGACCGGCGAGGGCAAGACGCTGGTGGCGACGCTTCCGCTCGTGCTGAACGCCCTGGAGGGGCGCGGCGGGCACCTCGTCACCCCCAACGACTACCTCTCCCGAATGGGCGCGGGCTGGATGGGCCCCATCTACGCGCTGCTGGGGCTCCGCGTCGGCGTCATCACCCACGAGTTCGCCGGGGTCTACGACCCGGCGTACGAGGATCCTGTCCGCCGCGGCGACGACCGGCTCAATCACTTCCGGCCGGTGCCGCGCCGCGAGGCCTACCTCGCGGACATCACGTACGGGACGAACAACGAGTTCGGGTTCGATTACCTCCGGGACAACATGGTGATCCGCCGCGAGGACCTGGTCCAGCGCGAACTGCACTACGCGATCGTCGACGAGGTCGACTTCATCCTGATCGACGAGGCGCGCACGCCGCTGATCATCTCCGGCCAGGTGGAACAGTCCGTGGAGGAGTACTACCGGTTCACCAAGCTCATCGGCCGGCTCCAGGCCGACCAGGACTACCATGTCGACGAGAAGCTCAGGACCGCCATCCTGACCGAAGAGGGCATCACCGCGATGGAGGGCCTGCTGGGGATCGACAACCTGACCGACCCGCAGCACATCGAGCTGATGCACCACGCGCAGCAGGCGTTGCGCGCCCACACGCTCTACCACCGGGACGTCGAGTACGTGGTCAAGGACGGCCAGGTGATCATCGTCGATGAGTTCACCGGCCGGCTCATGTTCGGCCGCCGGTACAGCGACGGTCTCCACCAGGCGATCGAGGCCAAGGAAGGGGTCCGGATTGAAAAGGAGAGCCAGACCCTGGCGACGATCACGTTCCAGAACTACTTCCGGATGTACCACAAGCTGGCCGGCATGACCGGGACGGCGAAGACCGAGGAGGCGGAGCTGACCCAGATCTACAACCTGCCGGTGGTCGCGATTCCGACCGACCGGCCGATGATCCGGCAAGATCTCCCCGACCTCATTTACAAGCACGAGAAGGCCAAGACCCAGGCGGTCGCCGCCGAGATCGAGGAATGGTACAAGCAGCGGCGCCCGGTGCTCGTCGGCACCCGGTCGATCGAGAAGAGCGAGGCCCTGTCCGCCCTGCTGCGCCGGCGCGGGGTCCCGCACCAGGTGCTGAACGCCAAGTACCATGAGAAGGAGGCGGAGATCATCGCCCAGGCCGGGCGCTCCGCGGCCGTGACGATCGCCACGAACATGGCCGGCCGCGGGGTCGACATCATCCTGGGGGGCAATCCGCCGGAGCCGGGCGACGCCGACACGGTCAAGGCGCTCGGGGGCCTGCACATCATCGGCACCGAGCGGCACGAAGCCCGGCGGATCGACAACCAGCTGCGCGGCCGCGCGGGACGCCAGGGGGACCCGGGCTCGTCGCGGTTCTACGTGGCGCTGGACGATGAGCTGATGCGGTTGTTCGCCGGCGAGCGGATCGCCTCGATCATGGAGCGGTTGGGGATCGAAGACGACGTGCCGATCGAGCATGCCATGGTATCGCGCCAGATCGAGGGCGCGCAGAAGAAGGTCGAGTCCTACCACTTCGAGATGCGCAAGCACGTCCTCGAGTATGACGACGTTATGAACGTCCAGCGCAAGGTGATCTACGCCGAGCGCCGCAAGATCCTCACGGGCGAGACCGTCCGCGAGAACATCCTGGATTTCATCGAGACCCTGGCGGGGGAGCTCGTCGATGGGTTCTGCTCGACCGAAGTGCGGCCGGAGGAGTGGGACCTCGCCGGGCTGCTGGAGGAGGTGCGGTTCATCTTCCCGCTGCCTCCGGACATCAGCCCCGAGGCGCTTCGGGGTTTGGACGTGGGCGAGGTCCGGGAGCGGCTGCTCTCCGCGGCACTCGCCGCCTACGAGGCGAAGGTCCAGACGGTGGGCCCGGAGACGATGCGCGAGGTGGAGCGGGTGGTCCTCCTCCAGACGCTCGACCGGAAGTGGATCGACCACCTCTACGCGATGGACGCCCTCCGGGAAGGCATCGGCCTCAGGGCGTACGGGCAGGCGAACCCCCTGATCGAGTACCAGAAGGAAGGCTACGCCCTCTTCGACCAACTGAAGCACGATGTGCAGGAGGAGACGGTCAAGTTCCTCTATCTGGTGCAGGTGCAGCAGGCCGGAGCGGCGCCGCTGCGGCCGGCCCGCCCGGCGTATCGCGTCGCCCGCCAGGACGGGGATGGCGAGCGTTCCCGGGCTCAACCGGCCGGGGCGCCGGCTCCCGTCCACGCGGGGAAGGTCGGCCGCAACGACCCCTGCCCGTGCGGCAGCGGAAAGAAGTACAAGAAGTGTCACGGCAAAGATGAGTGATGGTGACGGGCGGGGGGATCTGGGTCCCGCCGTGAGTGCGTAGCGCGCGCCGTCTCGTTCGAGCCGACACCCCCGAATCCTCGAGGGGCGATCACCCCGGGCGGCCGGCCGACCTCCTCGCGGTGCTGCTCTCGGCCGCCGGCTTCATCCTGGCGTTCCCGCTGCCCGATCTCGGATTCATCGCCTGGGTGGCGCTCGTCCCGCTGTTCCTCGTCGCCCACCAAGGCCCGCCCCGCGCCGCGTTCTGGCTGGGATACCTCTGGGGCGCGGCGGCCTACGGGGGCGTCCTGTGGTGGATGACGTCGTTCGGCCTGGTGGTGTGGGCGCTCGCCGCCGCGCTCGCCGCGCTGGCTCCCGCCGCGGCGATGCTCGCGATCGCGTGGGTGGAGCGGGACCGCGAAGGCCGTTCATCGTGCTCTGGGTCCCGCTTGTCTGGACCGCCGTCGAGTTTCTCCGCAGCCAGGGCGCGTTGGGCTTCCCGTGGGCGCTGCTCGGCGCGACCCAGCATCGGGCGGCGCCGGTCATCCAGGTCGCGTCGCTCGGCGGCGTCTACGCCGTAAGCTTTCTCGTCGCGCTCGTCAATGCGGCCCTGTACGTGATCCTGACGCGCCGGGCCGTCTTGTTGCCCGCGGCGGGCGCCGGGGTGGTGCTGGCGGCCGCGTTGGTGTACGGATTGAACGTCCTCCGTCACCCGGTCCCGGCGACCTTCACGGCCGCCGTCGTGCAGCCGGGCTTCCCCGTCCGCGCGCAGTTGGATCCCGGTCTCGCCCGGCGCCGCTTCGAGGACCTCGGACAGCTGACTCAGAAGGCCGCCGCGCGGGGCGCGGCCCTGG
>VBAN01000029.1 GCA_005882445.1 Candidatus Segetimicrobium genomatis
CAAGCCGAGGAGGACGAGGTCGAACTGCGGCCAGCCGTCCGCCGCCGCGGGCAGGTGCTCGCGGAGCAGGGCGGCATACACCTCCGCGGCCGACTCGGCATCCGCACGTTCGGCCGGCATC
This sequence comes from Candidatus Segetimicrobium genomatis, assembly GCA_005882445.1. GTDB lineage: Bacteria > Sysuimicrobiota > Sysuimicrobiia > Sysuimicrobiales > Segetimicrobiaceae > Segetimicrobium. Next base: position 122 of record VBAN01000029.1, read on the forward strand.
CGGTGGATACGGTGGTCGGGGATGGGGACACGCGACAGGAGCGCCTCTTGCGCTATCCGGAAGTTGCTGCGGGGATCCTGGGGCGGCACGCCCCGCTCGTCTCCCCAGAAGACCCGGACCTGCCTCCAGGGGATCCGGCTGCGCAGCGGCTCGGAGGCGAGGCGTGCGTACAGGGCCCGGGGAGTGTCGCCTCCCGCGAGCGCGATCGCGCACTCGCCGCGGCCGGCGACCGCGAGGGCACACCGGCGGGCGAGCCGCTCCCCCGCAGAGGCGGCGGCCTGGGCGAGGTCCGGCAGGACGACCAGGCGGGAGCTCTCAACCGGGTTGTCTCCGGCGACGAGGCTCCCTGCGGCCTCGGGGCCCCATGTCCCCGCGGCGTAGATGGGGATCGGCTGCGGCGGGGTGGAGGGCTCCCACCAGCTCAGAATGGGCTCCACCAGGTCCCAGGCCTCCTCGACCTCGTCCCGCCGGGTGAAGAGGGTCGAGTCGCCGAGCAGGCAATCGAGCAGCAGCCGCTCGTAGGCGGACATCTCCTCCGTGCCGAATGCGGCCCCGAACCGGAACCCCATGTCCACCGGCCGCAGGGTCATCGTCGTACCCGGCGCCTTCGCGACGAACCTGAGCGAGATGGCTTCGTCGGGCTGGATGTTGAGCGCCAGCAGGTTGGGCTCGCCGGCGGCGCTGTCCCCGAAGAGCGGCAGCGGGGCCCGTTTGAACTGGACCGCCACCTCGGTCACCCGCTTGGGCAGGCGCTTGCCGGTCCGCAGGTAGAAGGGCACGCCGGCCCACCGCCAGTTGTCGATGTAGAGCCGCATCGCGACAAACGTCGGCGTCCGGGACCCGGGGGCGACCCGCGGCTCCGCCCGGTACCCCGGCACCCGCTGCCCGTCGATGGCGCCCGGCCCGTACTGGCCGAACACGACGTGGCGCGCGACCTCGGTGCGGGCGATCCGCCGGGCGGCCCGAAGGACCTTGACCTTTTCCGACCGGACCGCGTCGGGGTCGATCGCCACGGGCGACTCCATCGCCATCAGGGTCAGCAGCTGCATCATGTGGCTCTGGATGATGTCCCGCACCACCCCGGCGGTCTCATAGTACCCGGCGCGCCCCTCGACCCCGATGCTCTCCGCCACCGTGATCTGGACGTGATCGACGTAATGCTGGTTCCAGATGGGCTCGAAGATCCCGTTGGCGAACCGGAACACCAGGATGTTTTGGACCGTCTCCTTGCCGAGATAGTGATCGATCCGGAAGATCTGGGACTCCCGGAACACGCTGAGCAGCGCGCGGTTGAGGTCCTGAGCGCTGGCCAGGTCGCGCCCGATCGGCTTCTCGACGATCACCCGGGTCCAGGGGGGCCCCCCCTCCGAGCCCGGCGCGGGCCGGGTGACCAGCCCGTGCGCTCCGAGGCGCTGGACGATCTCGCCGTACAGCTCCGGCGCCGTGGCGAGATAGTAGAGGCGATTGCCCGCGGTCCCGTGCTCCCGGTCCAGCCGCTCCAGCGTTTGCCGGAGACGATCGTAGCCGGACGGCTCGCGAAAGTCGGCCTGGACATAGTGCAGGCGCTCCGCGAATCGGTCCCACGCGGCGGCGTCGACCGCGCCGGATGTCGCGCCCCGCACGGCCTGGGCGACCTCGGCCCGGAACTGCTCGTCGGTCATCGGGCGCCGGGCGAAGCCGATCACCGCGCACTCCTCCGGCAGCATCCCCAGACGCGACAGGGTGTTCAGCGCCGGCATGAGCTTCCGGTTCGTCAGGTCGCCGGTGGCGCCGAAGATCACCACCGCGCACGCATCCGGGACGCGGCGGAGCTGGCGCGCTTCGCGCAGCGGCGACGGGATCGAAACCGCGTCCATCCGGGGTTACGTCTCCCGGACCGCGTGCCCGCCGAACTGCTGGCGGAGCGCGGCGATCACTTTGTCCCCGAAGTTTTCTTCCTGCCGGGACCGCAGGCGCTGCAGCAGCGAGAGGGTGATCACCGGCGCGGGGATGTTGCGGTCGATCGCCTCCTGCACCGTCCACCGCCCTTCCCCGGAGTCCTCCACGTACAGGACCGCACGACGCTGCCGCGGTTCCACAGGGCGCTGATGGCGTGGAGGTCCAGCTTGAACGGCGCCTCATGGAGGATCGCGAACCCCTCGGCGTAGGCCTGGAGCATCCCGTACTCGATGCCGTTGTGAATCATTTTGACGAAGTGACCGGCGCCGCTGGGACCGGCGTGGAGGTAGCCGCCCTCCGGCGCCAGGTCGCGGAAGGCGGGCTCGACCCTGCGGACGGCCGCGGCCTCCCCGCCGACCATCAGGCAATACCCAACCTGGAGCCCCCAGATCCCCCCGCTCGTGCCCGCGTCGATGTACGAAATCTGGCGCGCCTGCGCCGCCTGCGCGCGACGGATCGAGTCCTTGTAGTTGGAGTTGCCGCCGTCGACGATGATGTCCTGCGGCGCGAGCAGCGGCATCAGCTCCCTGAGCGTATCGTCCACGGGGGGGCCGGCGGGGATCATCAGCCACAGCACCCGGGGCGGGGCGAGCTTGGCCGCCAGGTCCTCGATCGATTCAGCCGGGGTGGCGCCCAGCGCCGCCGCTTCCGCCCGCACCTCGCGCTTCCGCGCGTATACCGCGATCTTGTGCCCCCGGCCCAGGAGACGCTTCACCATGTTGCCGCCCATGCGGCCGAACCCAACGAATCCCAGTTCCACGCGTCCTCCTCCTCCTCTGAGCCCGCCCTTGGCGGGCGCGGCTACGGCGTGCGCAGCCGGCGCTCGATCGCCTGGAGCAGCTGCCGGTAGGAGTCGACAAACGACTGAATGCCGGCCTCCAGCACGCGGCCGGTGACATCGTCGATCCCGATCCCAACCTCCGCCAGCCGCGCGGGCACCGCCTCGGCCTCGCTCAGCCCCTCCATCACGGCGCGGGGGGTAACCCGGCCGTGATCGCGGAAGGCGGCGAGGGTCTGGGGTGTCATCGTGTCGACCGTGTCCGGACCCACGAGCGCCTCGACGTACAGGAGGTCGGGGTAGGCCGGATTCTTCGTGCTGGTGCTGCCCCACAGCGGCCGCTGCACCCGGGCGCCGCGCGCGGCCAACGCCTTGTAGCGGCTCCCGGCGAACACCTCGCGAAACGTCTTGTACGCCAGCTTGGCGTTGGCGATCGCGGCCTTGCCGCGGAGGCCCTGCAGGCGCTCCCGCTCCGCCGGGGTGGAGGCGGCCGCCGCTTTCGCGTCCAGGTGCTTGTCCGTCTCGGTGTCAATCCGGCTGACGAAGCGGCTCGCCACCGAGGCGACCCGGTCGATGGGCTGCCCCGCCGCCAGATGCTGCTCCAGCCCGCTCACGTAGGCCTCGGCGACCCGCGCGTAGGCCTGCACCGAGAAGAGCAGCGTGATGTTGATGTTCCGGCCCTCGGCGATCATCGCCTCGATCGCGGGAAAGCCTTCCGGCGTCCCGGGGATCTTCACCATCAGGTTCGGCCGGCCGATGCGTCCAAACCAGTAGCGGACCTCCTTGATCGTCCCCTCGGTATCGCGGGCCAGCAGCGGGGAGACCTCGACCGAGACAAACCCGTCCGCCCCGCCGGTCTCGTCGAAGACCGGCCGGAGGGCGTCGCAGGCGGCGATGATGTCCTCGGCGACCAGCGTCTGGTACGCTTCGGTGACGCCCACCCCCCGCGCCCGCAGCCGCGCGAACGTCTCTTCATATTCCGGGCCTTCCGAGATCGCCTTCTCGAAAATGGTCGGGTTGCTCGTCATCCCGGAGAGTCCATCCTCCTCGATGAGCCGGCGCAGTTCGCCCGACC
>VBAN01000198.1:0-1354 GCA_005882445.1 Candidatus Segetimicrobium genomatis
CGGCGCAGCTCGTCCTCGAAGGTCCGGCCGTCGAGATCCCGAGCGGCATAGGCCTGTTCCAGCGTGAGCTGCCCGCAGACCACCCCGCTCGCCAGCATCGCCGGAGCGAACCGCGCGCCTTCCTCGTTCGTCCAGCAGACGACCTCGAGGGGACGGCGCGTCCGGACGCGCGCGTCCGCGAGCGCTCGGATCGTCTCGAGGGCGGCGAGAACCCCCAGGGCCCCGTCAAACCGGCCCCCGGTCGGCACCGTGTCGAGGTGGGACCCGCACACCACCGGCGCCGCCTCTGGGTCCGTGCCCGCGACCCGCCCGTAGATGTTGCCGAGGTCGTCGACGCGGACGGCACACCCAGCGTCCCGCAGCCAGCGGATGAGAAGGTCCCGGGCATCGCGGTCCTCATCGCTCAGCGCGAGCCGCCGCACCCCGCCTGAGGGAGTGCGCCCCACCGCGGCCATCGCGATCACCGTGTCCCAGAGCCGATCGCCGTTGACCAGGGTGGCTTCGGGCATCTCACTCCTCCTCCGCCCTGGTTCGCCGGGATTCCGGGACCTCCCTGGACGGAATGGACCGGGTCCGTCCGGCCCGCGCTGCGGACACCGCTCGGGGTGAGTGCGCGGTGACGATGAGAACGGCAGGGAGCAAGGCCCCGGATCAACGGCGCAGAATAGTGGCCTCGCCCGGGACACCGGATGGAGGTATCCATGAGCGACATCTCGCGCCTGCGTTCCGAAGGCGATCTCAACATCTCTCCCCGACGCGCCCGCTGGCAGGCCGCGGCGCTCGACGCGGAGACCCGGGCGCTGCTCGAGGAGGATGCGCGCTACTTCCTCCACCAGTCGCTCTCGACCCCGTGCCTGAACGCGCTGCGCGGATGCGGCGGGGCGACCATCGAGGATCTCCAGGGCCGCCGGTATCTCGATTTCCACGGAAACTACGTTCACCAGGTCGGCTTTGCGAACCCGGCCGTGATCGCGGCGATCAAAGCGCAACTCGACCAGCTGCCCTTTTGCACCCGGCGCTACACGAACCGGCCGGCGGTGGACCTCGCGAAGAAGCTGGCCGCGCTCGCGCCCGGCGATCTGAACAAGGTGCTCTTCTGCCCCAGCGGCACCGGGGCGATCGGCATGGCGCTCAAGCTCGCGCGGGCGGCCACGGGCCGCCACAAGACGGTGTCGATGTGGGACGCCTTCCACGGCGCCTCGCTCGACGCGATCTCGGTCGGGGGCGAAGAGATCTTCCGGGGCGGGATCGGCCCCCTGCTGCCCGGCACCGAACATGTCCCCCCACCCGACCCCTACCGCTGTGTCTGGGACTGCCACCGCCGCGGCGGCTGCGACCTCAAGTGCGCCGACTA
>VBAN01000198.1:1437-3176 GCA_005882445.1 Candidatus Segetimicrobium genomatis
CCCACCGCGCTCGGGCGAACCGGCACGATGTTCGCCTGCGAGCACTACGGGGTCGTCCCGGACATGCTCGTGGTGGGCAAGGGCCTGGGCGGCGGGATCCTCCCGCTCGCCGCGCTCATCGCCCGCGACGGCCTCGACGTCGCCGGCGATCGGGCGCTCGGCCACTACACGCACGAGAAGAATCCGGTCGCCTGCGCGGCCGCGCTCGCCACGATCGCATATATCGAAGCCCACGGGCTGCTCGCGCGCGCCCGCGACCTGGGTCGTTCCACCCTCGACCGGCTGCGAACGATGATGACGGCTCATCCGCTGATCGGGGATGTGCGCGGCCTCGGCCTCCTGCTCGGGATCGAGTTGGTTGCGGATCGGTCCACGCGCGCCCCCGCGCCCGAGCAGGCGGAGGCGGTGATGTACGCGGCCCTGTCCCGGGGGCTGAGCTTCAAGATCACGATGGGCAATATCATCACGCTCGCCCCGCCGCTGACGATCACCGACGAGGAGATGGACCGGGCACTAGGCATCCTCGACGAGTGCCTGACCGAGGTCGAACGGCGCGGGCCGGGATAGCGGCCGGCTCCACGTCACCGGCCGTCAAAATGTGGAGGTCCGCGCGGTGCCCGCGACCAGGATCGCCCCGGTGAGCAGGGCGGCGGCGGCCGTGAGCGAGGGAGCGAGGAAGCTCCCGGTGGCATCGTAGACAGCCCCGCCGAATGCGGGCCCGATAATCTGGCCGAGGCCGAAGGCCGCCGTCATGACGGCAAGCGTGCGGCGCGGATCACCGGTAGAGAGTCGCCGCCCGCCGATTAAACCGAGCGCCGTGATCCCCATGATCGTCCCGCCGAGGAGGATCGCCGCGAGAAAGACGCCGGCCGGCGCGAGCCAAAGCACGCTCGCCGCCACGCCCACGGCTTCCGTCGCGCAGGCCAGGGCAAACGCGCGGGCGATGCCGATCTTTTCGGCGATGGCGGTCCACAGGGCCACCGACGGCACCGCGGCGATCCCCACCACGACCCAGACCAGCGCCTCCAGGGACCGCACCGCCGGCGACCCGCGGATGATCGCGACGAGAAACGTCGCCGTAATCACGTAGCCGAAGCCGAAGAGGCCATAGGCCGCCGCGAACGCCGTCAACCGGCGGCTCCCCGGCGCCGCCGGCGATGGTCCGGCGCCGCCCGTCTCGATGTGGTCGGGGATGAGAGCGGCCGCAGCGGGGAGCGCAAGGAGGGAGACAAGCCCGCTGGCGAGCCAGAGCGCCCGCCAGCCGCCGCCCCAGGCGACGACCGCGGAGACGAGCACCGCCGACACCGCGATGCCGGTGCCGACGCCCGCAAAGTGGACGGCGGCAAGATCGGGCCGGCCGACCGCGCTGAGGCGATCCAGCACGACAGCCGAAGCAAAGATGAGGACGAACGCGCTCGCCATACCGCCGGCGAAGCGCAGCGCGGCGAGCGTGACGATCGACGACGGGAGCGCCATGGCGCCTGTTGTGACGGCGCTGACCGCCACTCCCAGAAGGAGCCACCGCCGCCTGGCCCCTCGCAGCGCCGGCGTCGCGGCGAGCAGCGCTCCGGTGAGATAGCCGGCAAAGTTTGCCGACGCGAGCAGCCCGGCCGCGCTCTTCGTCATCCCGAGATCCTGCGTCATGCTCGGCAGAATCGGCGTGTAGACGAACCGGCCGATCCCCATCGCGGCGGCCAGGGCGACGAGGCCGCCCAGCGCGAGCGCCACCGGGCGCGGCT
>VBAN01000199.1:0-955 GCA_005882445.1 Candidatus Segetimicrobium genomatis
CTGGATCGCCGGTGGCGTGGCGCGGCAGGATCCAGCGAAACCGGCTGAGGAACGGGGCGTAATAGTCCTTGTACCGGACGATGGCGGTCTGGGCATTGGGGCAGTCTACCGCCTGAATCTGGTCGTAGCCGCTGGTCGTGACCGCACCGCTCTTTGGCGTGACGATCGCCTCCCAGGTGAACTTCACATCGTCGCAGGTCAGGGGGTGGCCGTCCGACCAGGTGAGGCCGGAGCGGAGCCTGTAGGTGATCGTCTTGCCGTCCTGCGAGACCCCGCCGTTCGCCGGTGTGGGGACCTCCATGGCGAGCTGAGGATAATACTCTCCCTTGTCATTCACCGCCAGAAGTCCCTCGACGGTCAGGATGGCGACCTCGAACGAAGCGGTCTGGGTGGCGAGATTGGGGTTGAGGAGCTCAGGTTCCTGGTACAGCGCCAGGGTCACGGCCCCGCCCCGGCGGGGCGCCTGCTGGGAGGCGGCGGGAAGCGCCACCAAGATGATCGCCAGCGCGGCCATCCACACCGTCCCGGGTCCTCTCAGGCGATTCATCACGATCCCTCCTTTGGGCCAGAGCGGCCCATCACGAGCGACGCCCGCGTGACCCGCCGCTGATCCGAATCCTCGAGCGCCCTGCCCACGTCGCGGAGCGGGTATTCCGCGTCGAGCAGCGCCTCGAACGGATACCGTCCGCGGGTGGCCGCGAGGAAATCGAGGGCGCGCTTGAGGTACCAGGGATGGTAGCGGATCGCGGGCAGGATCTGCACGCCGCGGCGGGTCAGCGTGCCGGGGTCGAACGGCGTCAGGTGACCGGGGGAGATGTTCCCCAACTCGACGACCCGCCCGCCGGGCCGGACGAGATGGATGGATTCGGCAAACGCCGCCGGAACGCCGGTGACCTCAACCGCCACGTCGGCGCCCATCCCACCGGTGAGCGCGGCGACCCGGGCCGCCCGCTCC
>VBAN01000199.1:1006-4829 GCA_005882445.1 Candidatus Segetimicrobium genomatis
CCGGCACCCCGGCGAGAACCAGCGCCCTCCCGCCCGTCGCATTCGCCACCACAAGCGCGCAGAGCCCCAGGCCGCCGGCCCCCTGCACGACCACCTGCTCACCCGAGACGACCCCGGCCTGGTCAAGCGAGAACAGGAGCTCCGACAGCGCGCAGTTCGCGCTGGCCGCCGCGGCATCCGGGATCTCCTCCGGCACACGGTAGAAGTACTGGTCGGGATGGATGTAATAATGCGTCCCAAACGCCCCATGAAAATGCGGCGGGGTATCGGCCGGCTGGGACCAGTGGCGATAGCAGTTGACGCACAGGTTGAACCGCCCGGCCTGGCACGCCGGGCACTTCCGGCAGGTAATGAAATACGCGCAGACGACCCGGTCTCCGGGCCGGAGCGCGGCGCCGGCGTAGTCCATGTCGACCCCCGCCCCGAGGGCGAGGACGCGCCCCAGCATCTCGTGGCCAAGCACGCTCCCCATCTTGACCGTCGGGTGGTGCCCGCGCCAGATGTGGAGCTCCGAGCCGCAGACGTTGGCGCGCACCACTTCCAGGAGGACCTCGCCGGACCCGGGACCCGCCACGTCGTAGGTTTGCAGTGCTGTCTGCCTGGGTGCAACCAGGACAACGACCGTGCCGCGCATGTCCCATCCCCCCTAAGGCGAGGGCGCAGGGAAGCGAGTGCTCCCTGCGCCCCCCGAGTCCGGCCGGTGCCGTTCCCCGGCTACTTGTGCATCGTCTTCGCGGCGAGCGCGAACTCATCCGTGTAGGTCTTCCTGAGGTCGATCTTGCTGGGATCCATGTCCGTCTCGAACGACGCCAGCACCTTGAGCACCGTCGGCGGACCGTCCGGCGGCATCTGCCCGGTCGGGCTGAACATGTTCATGCTCGCCGCGAGCGCCGCGAGGTAGAGCGGCTTGTCGCCCACGTAGTAGTCCTCGGGCATGTTCTCCGCCACGGCGACCGGCGCGTGGGACTGCAGATACCGCAGCGTCCTCACGAACGCGGCCACGGTCCTCTGCACCGCCTCCTTGTGACGGTTGACGAAGTCGGTCTGCATGTACAGGCACGCCGCCGGGTAGGTGCCCCCCAGCGCGCCCCGCGTGCCCGCCGCGGTGCGCATATCGACCAGCACATCTGCCACGCCCATCTTCCGCAGCCGGGAGATGGTGGGCTCGGTCGTGACCGCGGCGTCGATCCGGTTCTGCTGCATGGCCGCGATCAGCGTGTTGCCGGCGCCGACGGCCAGCGGCGTGTACTGGGTGCGGTCGCCGCCGCCCTTCGTCACCAGGAACGAGGCGAGGAAGTTCGTTGAGGACCCGAGCCCGGTCACGCCGATCTTCTTGCCTCTCAGGTCGGCCAGCGATTTGATGCCCGACCGCTTGGAGACCACCAGAGCCTCACCCGGCACGCGGTCGAGGATGACCACCGCCTCCAGGATCTTGCCCTTCGCCTGCAGGTCGATGGTGTGATCATAGAATCCCACCACGCCGTCGACCCGGCCTGCGAGCATCTCCTCCTCGGCCGACTGGCCGGCCTCTTCGTTGTACAGGGTCATGTCGATCCCGACGTCCTTGAAGTAGCCGAGGCGCTGCGTGAGCATCGCGGGCAGGTAGATGATCTTTTCCAACCCCCCGACCATGACGCTCATCTTCGGCGGGGCCTGTGCGCCCACGGGGCCGGCGGCCCCGATCCCGAGGAGCAGGACGCTCAGCAGCAGTGCCGTCCACATCCGATCCTTGCGCATTCAGTCTCCCTCCCTCACCTCATCTCTCCTTTATGCTTCGATCGGCCCGCTCACATTTCCCTCACACCGCTCACGGCCCCGGTCGCTGGGCGGCCGGCCTCCACGGGGTCAGACGGGTCTCCAGCCGGGTGACGAGGGCGTCCGCGATCAGCGCCACGACGGAAAGGATCACCATCGCCGCGAAGACGCCGTTGGTATTGAACGCGCCCTGCGCGGTGGCAACGAGGTAGCCGAGGCCGCGGGTGGCCCCGAGGAACTCGCCCACCACCGCGCCCACCAGGGCGAACCCGAAGCTCGTGTGCAGGCTGCTCGTGATCCATCCGAGGGCCGACGGGAGCATCACGTCGAACGACAGTTGCCGCGGGCCCGCCCCGAGGATCCGCGCGTTGTTGACCAGGTTGACATCGACCTCGCGCACGCCTTGAAAAGCGTTGAAGAACACAATGAAAAAGGTCAGGGTCACGCCGAGGGCCACCTTGCTGGCCATGCCCAGTCCGAGCCAGATGATGAAGATCGATCCGAGGATGACCCGCGGGATCGCGTTCCCCATCCGCACGTAGGGGCCGAAGACCGCGGCGAGCGTCCGGTTCCGTCCGAGGGCGAACCCCGCGATCACGCCGATCACCACGCCGATGGCGAACGCCATCACGGTCTCTTCAACCGTCACGGCCACGTGCTGCCACAGCGGCCCCTGGGAGGTGCCGCGGGTCACCCAGCGCCAGATGGTGGCCGCGATCCCGGAAGGCTGGCCGAAGAAGAACGCGTCCACCCACCCCAGCCGCACGCTGCCCTCCCACCCGCCCACGACCACGACGAACACCGCCACCTGGAGGATCCGCTCCAGACGGTGCCGCCGCTGGTCGCGCGCCTCCGCGGCCAGCTCCTCGCCGACCAGGGCGGTGGCGGAGAGATCAGGCGGTTGCGCCTTTTGTAGTACGCTCATAGGTCACCACAACCTCGCTGCGGAGATCCTCCCAGATGAGTTCGTAGAACCGCGTGAACCGCGGATCGAAGCGGATCTCCGTCACGTTCCGGGGGCGCGGCAGATCGATCGGGTACGCGCGCTTCAGCGTCGCCGGCGCCGCCGTGAACACCAGGACCCGGTCCGCCAGCGAGATGGCTTCCTCCAGATCGTGGGTGACGAACAACACAGACGCCGAGGTCAGCGACCACAACTCCAGCAGCTCGTTCTCCATGAGCGTGCGCGTCTGCACGTCCAGCGCCCCGAACGGCTCGTCCATCAACAAGATCTCCGGTTCGTTGATCAGGCTCTGGGCCAGGGCGACCCGCTTGCGCATCCCGCCGCTGAGCTGGTTGGGATAGCGGTCCTCGAACCCCGCCAGCCCCACACGCGCGACCCAGTCGCGCGCCCGCCGGCGCGCCTCCGCCCGCGGCACCCCGCGGTAGATCGGCCCGGTGGCGACGTTGTCCAGCACGTTCTTCCATGGGAAGACCGCATCGGTCTGGAACATGTAGCCGGCGTGGCGGCTGACCCCCGCCACGGGCTCGCCGAGCACGAGCACCCGGCCGCGGCTGGGCGCTTCGAGCCCGGCGACCAGGCTCAGCGTGGTCTATTTGCCGGACCCCGTCGGACCGACGATCGCGCAGAACTCGCCGCGCGCCACCGTCAGCGAAAGATCGCGGACCGCCGTGTAGAACGTCCGGCTCGGCGTCCGGAACCGCTTGGTGACCTCGTGCAGCGAAATCGCCGGCTCCCGGCCGGCCTGCGCGTGCATGGCGGCCTCTTCGCCGCGGGCCGGATGTTCTCCCTTGATATCGGCGCCCTCGGGCCCCATGAGAAGTGGGCGTATAAAATTCACGACTTCTTGACAACGCATTCACAAGTTCTTTGACCGCGGGGCCCAGAATAGGGGTGACGAATGAATGACATCAGCGTGAGCATCATGTAAGATAAATAGAAGGGATGCAAAGGGACGAGCTCCACCAGGGAGGGACTGTGTCATGGGACGTGTGAGAGGCGCGCAGGTCATGATGCTCGGCATCGCTGCGGCGATCGCCGTGTTCGGGACTCCGATCGTCGCCCACGGTCAGACGCTGACGTGCGCCCCCGGGACCACGACGCTGT
>VBAN01000201.1 GCA_005882445.1 Candidatus Segetimicrobium genomatis
AAACGCCCCGCCGATCACCCCGCCCGCGGCGGCCAGGAACGCGCCCAGCGCGAACACCCCGGTGAACACCTTCCAGACGTTGATGCCCAGGCCGCGCGCCATCTCCGCGTCGTCCACGGCGGCCCGCACTGTGGCCCCCATCCGGGTCTTCTCCTGGAGCACCCACAACCCAAGGTACACGGCCAGGCCGACGACGATGACGAAGAGACGGTACGCCGGGAAGTAGACCGGGCCGAGCAGCAGCGTGCCGCTCAGGGCGCGCGGGACCGGCACGCTCTGGGGATCGCCGCCCCAGAGCAGGAGCGCCTGATCGGAGAAGATAAACGCGAACCCCATCGTCAGGAGGACCTGGGAGAGGGTCTGCTGGTGGAAGCGGGCGAGGAACCACCACTGCATCAGGCTGCCGATGAGGGCCACCGATGCGCCCCCCGCAAGGATCGCCAGCGGGAACATGTGCGTCCAGCGCATGACGGACAGGCCGACGTACGCGCCCAGCAGATAGTACGATCCGTGGGCGATGTTGGCGACGCGCATCAGGCCGAAGATCAGGGTGAGGCCGCTGGCGAGCAGAAAGAGCAGCAGGCCGAACGAGATCCCGTTGAGGCTCTGCTGCAGGTAGAACGGGAGGCCCATGATCCGATCACGCCGCGCCGTCCAGCCGCAGCAGGCGCCGCGCGTTCCGGCGAGAGATCGCTTCCACGGCGGTGGACGAGAGCCCCGCCCGTCGGAGCCGGCGCACCGGCGCGGGGTCGGCCATGTCGTACGGGTGATCGGTCCCCAGCAGCACCCGGCCCGGCCCCGCCGTCCGGATCAGCAGCGCCAGCGCCCCATCGCCGTGCGTGATCGTGTCAAAGTAGAGGCGCCGCAGGTACGACGAGGGACGCTGGGGAATGGCCGCGCGGCATTCGGGGCGCACATTGTAGGCATGGTCCATCCGGCCGGCAATGAACGGCAGCGATCCGCCGCCGTGCGCCAGGACGAGCGCGAGGCGGGGGTGCCGGTCGAGCGTCCCCGACATGATCAGGCGCGCGGCCGCGAGCGCCGTCTCGCCCGGGTTGCCCACGGAGTTGCCCAGGTGCCACCGGTCCATCCGGTCCTCGCCCGCGTTATTCAGCGGATGGGTGAACACCGGAAGACCCAGCCGCGCGGCGGCGTCGTACAGCGGCGCGAACTCGACCGCGTCGAGGTACCGGCCGTTGACGTTCGTGCCGACATACACCCCGCGGCAGCCGGCGCGGGCGGCCCGCTCCACCTCCGCCACGGTGCCGTCCACGTCCTGGAGCGGCAGCGTGGCGAGCGCGACGAACCGGTCCGGATGCGCCCGGCAGATCGCCTCCAGTTCCTCGTTGAAGGTCCGCGCGAGCTCCCGCCCGAGGGCGGGCGGCGCCCAGTAGAGCATCGGCGGCGAGAGGGACAGCGCCTGCAGGCCGATCCCCCAGCGGTCCATCGCTTGGAGGCGCGCGGGAACGTCGTAGAACACCGGGCCGATCCGGGCGACCTGGTGGGGGCTGCTCCACACGAGGCGCTCGCCCCCCCGGTCTTCCACCCGCGCCCCGTGGGCCGCGCCCTCGCGCATGAGCGCGCGGAGGAACCGGTCGGGGAAGAAGTGGCTGTGGACGTCGACGACCGCACGCCCCCGCGGGCGTCTCACTTCAGCATATCCTCCGCGTGCTCGCAGAGCGTGAAGATCTCGTAGCCCCGGTCGGTGACGACCAGGTTCTCCTCCAGCCGCACCGTCTGCTCCAGTCCCGGGTGGCCGGCGAACGTCTCGATGGCGAAGTACATGTTCTGCTTCAGTTCGGCCGGGTATTTCAGCGAGTAGGCCCGGGAGATCCACATGCCCTCGTACAGGCTGAGCCCGATGCTGTGGGCAAACTGCTGCAGCGAGACGCTCCCGTACTTGTCGTCGTCGTACTCGGGGAAATGCTTGGCCACGTCGGCCGAGGTCGCCCCCGCCCGGACGGCCGAGATCGCGGCATAGAGCGAGTCGTAACATTCCTTGTAGAGGTCCTTCTCCTTTTGCGTCGGCTTCTGCGCCACCTTCCAGCAGCGGACGAAATCGATGAAGTACCCGCCCGGCCCGATCGCGTTGATATCGATGATCATCAGGTCGCCCTGCCGGATGACCTTGTCGGTGTGCCAGCGGCGGTAGGGGCTGGTGTTGCCCCCGGAGGCGACGATGATGTCGTAGACGAAGTCGAAGCCGCTGCGGTAGAGGTACTCGTTGACCTTGGCGCAGATCTCGGCCTCGCGCACCCCCGGCTTGGCCCACTCGTGCTTGGCCATCCACA
>VBAN01000200.1 GCA_005882445.1 Candidatus Segetimicrobium genomatis
ACGCCGCGCTCGCCATGGACGACATCGCCCAGGTCGACGCGGTCGCCGGCGCCGCGGAATCGGTGGGGTTCGCCGCGCTGTGGGCGAATGAGACGAAGCGCAACCCGTTCATCCAGCTGGCCCTCGCGGCCCGCGCCACCTCCCGCATCCTGCTCGGCACCGGTGTGGCCATCGCCTTTCCCCGCAGCCCCACCGTGATGGCGCACCTGGCCTGGGACCTCGCCGCGCTCTCCGGCGGCCGCTTCATCCTGGGGCTGGGCACCCAGGTCAAGGCGCACATCGAGCGGCGATTCGGCGTGAGCTGGGATCCGCCGGCGCCGAAGCTCCGGGAATACGTCGACGCCATGCGGGCCGTGTGGCGGTCGTGGCAGGACGGCGCCCCGCTGCGGGTGGACGGGCGGTACTACCGGCTGAGCCTGATGACGCCCTTTTTCAATCCGGGGCCGATCGCGCACCCCGACATCCCGGTCTCTATCGCCGGGGTCAACCCCCTGCTCTGCCGCCTCGCCGGCAGCGTGGCCCAGGGATTTCACGTCCACCCATTTCACACCGTGCCCTACCTGACGTCGGTGGTCCTGCCGAACATCGAGCGCGGCCTCCGGGAAAAGGCCCGGCCCCGCGGCGCCGTCCAGCTCTACGCGCCCGTCTTCGTTGCGCCCGGCGATACCCCCGATGAGATCCGGGCGGCGGCGGAGCGCGCGCGCGAACAGATCGCGTTCTACGCGTCGACGCCCTCGTACCGGGTCGTGCTGCGCACGCACGGGTGGGACGGCGTCGCCGCCTCGCTGCAGCGGCTCGCCGCCGAGCGCCGCTGGAGCGACCTGCCCCGCGAGGTGCCGGAGGCGATGCTCGATGCCGTGCTCATCCGGGGCTCGTGGGAGGAGGTGGGACGGGACCTCCGGCGCCGGTACGCCGGCGTGCTCGATCGCGTGGCCTGCTACCGGCCGTTCACCATCGCGGAACTGCCCAAGTGGCGCCGGCTCGCCGGCGCCTTCCACGGCGCCTGATGCCATCCGCTGCTTGCGGCTCGCACCATTATGGTATGGAGCCCCCGCCGGGGGCATCTGCCCCAACCCGGCGCGCCCTGCTCCGGGGACAGAGGTACGCGCTCGCGGCGATCGCGATCTGGAGCACGAACTTCGCGATCGGCCGGCTGCTGCGGGACTCGGTCACGCCGGGCACGATCGCCGCGTTTCGGGCGGCCGTCGCCGGCGTCCCGCTCGCCGCGTGGCTGCTCCTCACCCAGCCCCGTCCCCGGTTCGGCCGCCGGGTCGTGGGCTGGCTGGCCGTCCTCGGCGTCCTGGGAATCTTCGCCAGCCAGTACCTGACCTATCTCGCGCTCCACTGGAGCCTGGCGACCAACGCCATCATCTTGAACGCCGCGAGCCCGCTCGTCACCGCCGGCCTCGCCGCGGCGGCGGGGCTCTTCGTCGTCTCGCGCGCGCTGTTCCTGGGGTTGACAGTCTCGGCCATGGGGGCGGCGGTGGTCACGTGGCTGGGCGCGTCGGCGGGCGAGGAGATGCGGCTGGATCCCGGCGCGATCTTCATCATCGCCAGCATGGTGACGTGGGCGTTCTATAACCTGGGCGTGCAGCGGATCAGCGAGGACCTGCCGCCGCTCTGGATCACGGCGGGGGCGATGCTGGCGGGGTTTCCGTTCCTCGTGGCGGCGATCGCCGTGGAGCGCCCGCCCCACCTCATGGCCTCCCTGCGCGACCACCTGCCCCTCCTCATCTATCTGGGGGTCGGCCCGTCGGCCATCGCGTACGCGTGCTGGAACGCCGCGGTCCGGGACCTCGGCGCCGGGGTCGCGATGATGTACAACAACCTCCTGCCGATCTTCGGGATGCTCATCGGCGGGCTCGTGCTGCACGAGCGCATCACCGGCGTCCAGGTCCTGGCCTCGGGTCTGATCATCGGCGGGATCGTGATCGCGTACCGGGCGCTTCCCAGGCGATCGCAGACGGGATCCCGGTAGGCGCCGAAGGAATTTTGCATTGACCCGGCCTGTTGCCTATAATACGGATACCAATTTAGCGCCTCCAATCCCCTAACAGAGCGGGTGTGACTCTTATCGGTTCGGGATTCCTTCTCGGGATCCAGGGCGGTCGAGCAGGCCACCGCGGCGCTGCCCGGATTCACGCCGATCTGCCGGCGTGTGGGACATCGGCGTCGCCCCGGGATCGAGCCAGATTTCTCGGCAACGTCATGGACCTGCACCTCACTGTGGAAGGAAAGTTAAGACGAGGAGGGGGACGAGATGAAGGGTACGGCGGGAATTCCTGCGGCGCGCGACGGTGCTCGGGCTGTCGGCGGGGACGATCGCCGGTCTCCTCGCAGGCGCCGGAGGCGGACCGGCGCGCGCGCAAACGCCGCCGCCCAAGCGGGGCGGGACGCTGCGGGTGGCCCTGGTCCCGCCCACCGCGGCCGTGGACCCGGTCACGATGTACGATGCCGGGGCCATCGCCATGGTCCAGCAGGTGGCCGAATACCTGGTCTGGGCGGAGAACGACCTGAGCCTGCGCCCGGTGCTCGCGCAGCGCTGGGAACCCGACACCAACGGCAAGACCTGGATGTTTACGCTCCGGGAGGGGGTCACATTCACCGGCGGCCGGCCGGTGACCGCCGACGATGTGGTGGCCACCTTCGACCGGCTGACCGATCCCCAGACCAAGTCCGCCGCGCGCTCCAACTTCAAGGGCATCCTCTCCAAGGGGAACATTGAGAAGGCCGGCCCCCTCAAGGTCGCCTTCCATCTCGACCGCCCGTTTGTGGACTTCCCCTACCTGGTGTCGTCGACGAACTACAACGCGGTGGTGCTGCCGGCGGGTTACGCCGGCGACTTCGAGCAGCATCCGGTCGGGACGGGCCCGTTTACCCTGACCGCGTACGCGCCCAAAGAGACGGCGAGCTTCAAACGCAATCCGGACTACCGGCAGCCGGGGCTCCCGTACCTCGACGGGGTGGAGTTCCGGTTCTTTGCGGAAACGCAGCCTCAGGTCCTCGCCCTCCAGGCCGGGGCGGTCGACCTGATGGTCGCGACGCCGTTTCAGGGGTCGCAGGCCCTCTTTGCCGACCCGAACGTGAACATCCTGCTGACGCGCTCGTCCAAGCACCGGGCGGTGCACATGCGCGTAGACGCCGCGCCGTTCCCCGACAAACGGATCCGCCAGGCGGTGGCCCTCTGCCTGGACCGGGGCAAGATCGTCGAGGGACTCTTCCAGGGACGCGCCGATGTGGGGAACGACGAGATGTTCGCCCCGCTGTTCCCGGGGGCCCCGGCGATCCCCCAGCGCACCCAGAACTATGACCGGGCCAAGCAGCTCCTCCGCGAGGCCGGCGCCGGAAACGCGTTGAAGATCACCCTCACCTACGAGGTCTACCAGGAGGTCCCGCAGTACGCGGTCTATCTCCAAGAAATGCTCCGCCCCGCGGGCATCAGCGTCACGCTCGACCAGATGACTCAGGGCGCCTACTACGGATCGGGCGGCACGCAGCCCTGGCTCCAGGTCCCCATGGGGATCACGGACTGGGCTTCGCGCACCGTCCCATCCCAGTTCATCGGTCCCGCCTACACCTGCGAGGGCGTGTGGAACTCCGCGCACTGGTGCGACCCGGAGTACGACGGACTCGCGAAGCAGTACGATGCCACCCTCGACAGCGGGAGCCGCCGGGCCATTGCGCGCAAGATGGCGCTCCTCCAGCAGGACGCGACGCCGGCGATCATCGCCTACTGGATCCGGGCGCCCCGAGCGGTCCACAAGCGCGTCCGCGGAGTCGACGCCAGCGGGTCCGACTTTCTGGATCTGACCAAAGCGTCGCTGGCGTAACCCGCCACGGGAAGGCGCATGGCTCGATGCTTGCTCCGGAGACTCGGGCTGGTGTTGCCCGCCCTGTGGCTGGTCTCCGTGCTGATCTTCGCCCTGGCCGAAATCGTGCCGGGCGACGTGGCGCGCACGATCCTTGGGCCGTACGCGACGCCGGATCAGGCCGCGGCCCTGCGGCATCAGCTCGGGGCGGACCGGCCCGTTCCCGTCCGGTACGCCGCCTGGCTGGGGAGCTTCGTCATTGGGCGATGGGGGGACTCCATGGTCCTGCACCGGCCCGTTCGTCCCTTCGTGCTGGCGCGGCTCCGGAACTCCCTCGCGCTCGCCGTGATCGCCCTGGTCTGCGTGATCCCGATCTCCCTCGGCCTGGGCATCGTCGCCGGCCTGAACGAAGACCGTCTCGTGGACACGGCGATCAGCCTCATCGGCCTCTCGCTGACCGCGATCCCCGAGTTTGTGAGCGGGGTCATCGTGCTCGTGGTGTTTGGCGTCCAGCTGGGGTGGTTCCCCATCATCGCCCAGCCGCCCGCCGGAGCCGGGCTGGTGGAGCGCCTCCACGACCTCCTCCTGCCATCCATTCCGCTCATGCTCGTCCTGTTCGGCTATATCGCGCGGATGGCGCGGGCCGGCATGGTGGAGGTGATGGCGTCGGACTACATCAGAACGGCGGTGCTGAAGGGGCTGCCGCTCCGGTATGTGATCCTGCGTCACGCCCTGCGCAACGCGCTCTTGCCGACGATCACGGTGATCGGCTCGCAGGTGGGCTGGCTGGTCGGCGGACTGGTGGTGGTGGAGACCCTCTTCACCTATCCCGGACTGGGCAAGCTGATCTACGATTCGGCGGTGGGACACGATGTGCCGGTGCTCGAGGCGACGGCGCTGCTGGTCGCCGCGATCTTCATGCTGTCCAACCTGACCGCGGACCTGCTGGTGGCGCTGCTCAATCCGCGGATCCGGTATTCGGATTGATGGACGCGGCGCCGCCGCGGGTCGGGGGGCGGCCTGTGCTCGGCCGGCTGATGCGGAGCGCGGCGGTCCTGGCCGGCGGCGCGGTTGTGGTCTTCTGGGTCTTTGCCGCGCTGGAATGGCGGGTGATCACCCCGTACGATCCGTTCGCGGTCGGCCCGGCGCATCCGCTCGCGTCCCCCAGCAGGGTCCACTGGCTCGGCACGGATGACCTCGGACGGGACGTGCTCTCCCGGGTCCTGGCCGGGGCGGCCCCGGTCCTCACCATCGCCCCCGCGGCCACCCTCCTCAGCCTCCTCGGCGGGACGACGATCGGCCTCGTCGCCGGGTTCCACCGCGGCCTCCTCGACGACGTCCTGATGCGGCTCGTCGACGCGGTGATGAGCCTGCCGGTGATCATCCCCGCGACCGTGGTCCTGGCGCTCGTGGGCCGGTCCACGACGAACGTGATCCTGGCGATCGCGGTGTTGTTCTCGCCGCTGGTCGCGCGCACGGTCCGGTCGGCGGTCCTGGTCGAACGGGAGCGCGAGTACGTCGATGCGGCGCGCCTGCGCGGCGACCGCAGCTTCTACATCATGTTCTTCGAGATCCTCCCCAATGTGACTTCCCCGCTCATCGTCGAGGGCACGATCCGCCTGGGGTACGCGGTGTTCACCGCGGGCACGCTCTCCTTCCTCCAACTCGGTATCCAGCCGCCGTCTCCGGACTGGGGACTCACCGTGGCGGTGGAGCGCGCGTTCGTCCAGATCGCGCCGTGGACGGTGCTCGCCCCCGCCCTGGCCCTCGCCTCGCTGGTCATCGGCGTGAACCTCGCGGCCGATGGGGTGAGGCGCGCGCTCGCCGAATGACGTCGCCGCTGCTGGAGATCGAGGGGCTGACCGTCTCGTACCGCCGGGCGGGCGAGTGGGGGACCGCCGTGTCCAACGTCTCGCTCGGCATCGGCGGCGGAGAGGCCTACGGGCTCGTCGGCGAGTCCGGGTGCGGCAAGACGACGCTGGCCCTCGCCCTCATGCGCTACCTTCCCCGCAACGGCCGCATCGACGCCGGCGCGATCCGCGTGGAGGGGGAGGACCTAATCCGGCTGCAGGGGGAGGCGCTCCGGCGCTGGCGCGGGGCCCGGCTCGGGATGGTCTACCAGGATCCGGCGGGCGCCCTGAACCCGGCGCTGCGGGTGGGCGACCAGATCGCCGAAGTGTACCGGTTCCACCGCGGCGCGGGCAGGAGAGAGGCGGTGCGCCGCGCCGCCGACGCCCTGGTGAAGGTGGCCATGCCCGACCCGGACGACCTCATGCGGCGCTACCCCCACCAGCTCTCCGGGGGGCAGCAGCAGCGCGTGGTCATCGCCATGGCGCTGGCCGGCAGCCCGCGGCTGCTCATCCTCGACGAGCCGACCACGGGCCTCGACGTGACGATCGAAGCCGAGATCATCGACCCATCGCCGCGCTCCGCGCCGAGATCGACGCGTCGATCCTGCTCATCAGTCACAACCTCGGACTCGTCTCCCGGATGTGCGACCGGATCGGCATCATGTACGCGGGCCGGATCGTCGAGGAAGGCCCCGCGCACGACCTCCTCCACGCCCCCCGCCACCCCTACACGATGGGCCTGCTCCGCTGTGTTCCCCGGTTCGAGCCTGGGAAGGGGCGGGTCCGGCTCGAGCCCATCCCGGGCGCGCTCCCCTTCCTCGGCGATGCCATCGCCGGGTGCGCCTTCCACCCCCGGTGCGTCCTGGCGAAGGAGCGGTGCCGCGGCCGCGAGCCGGAGCTGTACGCTGTGGGGCCCGGGCGGCACAGCCGGTGCTACTTCTGGGAAGACGTCCCGCGCATGCCGCATACGTACCCGGCCGCCGTCTCCAGAACAGGGGGCAAATCCGAAGAGACGCTGCTCAAGGTGAGCGGGCTGCGCAAGAGCTATCACGGGCGCGGGGGGGACACCGTCGCCGTGGACGACGTGTCGCTCGAGGTCAGAAAGGAGGAGACCCTCGGCCTCGTCGGGG
>VBAN01000202.1:0-1703 GCA_005882445.1 Candidatus Segetimicrobium genomatis
GCCTCGTCGGCCCCCGTCTACCAGAAGTGCTTGAATTTCGTTGCGAAACGCCGCTCCATCGCTTCCTTGTGCAGGTGATAGACGGGGCATTCCCGCGTGATGCAGACCTGCAGCGCTGTGTTGCAGTAGGCCTCGGGCACCCGCCAGCACGCCTGTTTGATGAAGTAAGCGAAGCAGACCCCCTTCCGCGCAAGGGCCTGATCGCCGCTCACACCGTCGACGCCAAGCCCCGGCACCGCTCGCGGACGCTTCCGCGCGTGCCCCGCCCTCGGGTATTTGGACGGCTCAGTCCGGCGAGGCGTCACCGGGAGCGGTAGGGGCCGGACGGGGATGAGCGGGACCGCTCCCGCCTTATGGGTGGACGGCGTGGCGGTCGCGTGCTGGCCCTGCGATCCTGCCGCAACATCTGCTTGCCGTTGGCCTCTCTCCGGTTTGGAGTCCCCGAAGGGGGCAACCTCTGCTTGCCGTTGGCCCCTCTCCGGTTTGGAGCCCCCGGAGGGGGATTGCGCGTTTTGTGACCCGGCGTTCTGGGCGCCTTGCGCCGCGGGCGGACGGGAAGGGACGATCACCGGCCCGGCAGGACGCACGGGAGCGGTGACCGGCTCGCTCCCCACCGGCCGGCGCACGGGAGGCACAACCGGCCCGCTCTCCATCGGGCGCACCGGAGGCGCGACCGGCTCGGCGACCGGCGCCCGCTGCACGAGCGGCGTAAATGGATCGGTCAGCACCGCCCGCACAGGCGGGGCCCCTGGCTCTGCCGGGCGGACGGGAGGTGCAACCGGCTCGCTCGCCGGGGGCCGCACCGGGGCATCGACGACCGCCGCCGCGGCGGGCAACCCTGGCGGGAGCCGCTCTTCCCGCGCCGGCGAGACGGTCTGCATCGGGGGCGGTGCGGCCGGGGTTATCCGGACGGGGGGAACCGGGGCATGGGAACCTGCGAGATCCGCCAGTTCGCGCGAGGTATCTTCGATAAACGGCCTAAGTACGCGCCGCAGCGCTTCTCGTCTTTTGCTCAAGCGCCATGACCTCCTTGGCGAGGCTCATATACTCCTGCGCCCCGCGAGAGGTGCGCATGTGCACGAACACGGGCACGCCGGCCATGCTGGATTCAACGAGTTTGATGTTGAAGTGGATCGCGCTGGCAAAGACCTTGTTGCCAAAATACTCGCGGATCCCATGAATGATCTCCTTGCTGATGCTCGTCCGGGCGTCGTACATCGTCGGCACCACTCCCGCGATTTCGATTTGGTGCCCGACCTCCTCCCTGACGACCTTGAGGGTCCGCAGCAGCTGGCGCATCCCCAGGAGCGCATAGTAGTGGGTCTGAATCGGGATGATGACCTCCTCGCACGCCACGAGGGCGTTGAGGGTCAGCAGCCCCAGGGACGGCGGCGTGTCGATGATGATGTAATCATACCGGTCGAGGACCGGTAAAATCTTCTTGCGCAGCGACTTTTCCCGGCCGATCCTGGCGGAGAGCTCGAGCTCCGCGGCCGCCAGATCGATCGAGGACGGGGCGACGTCGAGGTTCGGCACGTTCGAGGGCACGATGACGCTCGCGAGTTCGAGCCCCGTGCCGTCGTCGAACGAATCGTCCACGAGAACCTGGTAGATGGTCCTGGTGAGGCGCCCCGGGTCAACCCCGACGCTGACGGTCGCGTTGGCCTGCGGATCGAGATCGATGAGAAGAACCCGGCGCTTGT
>VBAN01000202.1:1793-3845 GCA_005882445.1 Candidatus Segetimicrobium genomatis
CCCTTGTGCATATCCGGCGCGGCCATCGACCGCGCCCACCCGCGCAATTCCTGCCTCACTTCTACCTAATATCTACCCTAAATTTCTCCCTCTGCCGCGGCATTTCCTTTCCCACGGGTCACCCGCCTCGTGATTGCCCGGTGGGCGTCTGGGAGGCACGCCCCGGGGAGCCGTCGCTTTGAGCCCCGGCGAGGCGCCGCGCCAGTTCCAGGGCCTCGTCCCGCGTGCGGATCTGCCCGTCGAGCCGCGCGTTTTCAACGGTCCGGAGCACCTGGCCGACGCGGGGGCCCGGAAGAAGCCCGAGCGCGATCAGATCGTGCCCGGTGATGAGCGGCGGCGGAAGCGGCGGCTCCCCCGCCAGGCGATCCAAGAAGGCGCGCACCCATTCGTAGATCGAGAAGTCCTTGTGGCTGGCCGCGCAGTCGGCGCGGTGGAGCTCCAGAAGTTCGGGAAAGGCCTCCTCGGCCGCGAGGCGCCGGACCTTGGCTTCGCGCATCTGCTTGATGTCCTTGAAGATCATGTGGCGGCCGACCAGGAACACCACGCGGTCGGTTTCGCGGCGCGGGAACCGAAGGCGCTCCATCACCACCCGGGCCATCGCGGCTCCCACCTCGTCGTGGTGCGGAAATCGGATCCGGTCGGCCCGGATTAGCGTCGGCGGCTTGCCGATATCGTGCAGGAGCGTGGCCATGGCCAGGGTCGTCGACGGCGCGTGCAGGGCGCCGAGGGCCAGGCAGGTGTGTGTGAACACGTCCCCTTCGGGGTGGAATTCCTCTGGCTGAGGGACCCCGACCTCGGCCGCGATCTCCGGGAGGACGACGTCAAGCAGCGCGGCAGTCTGTAGGAGCCCGAGCGCCCGGCCGGGATCCGGGCCGGTGACCATGCGGACGATTTCGTCGCGAATGCGCTCGGGGCTGACCTCCACGAGGCGCCGTGCCAGCCGCCGCGCCGCCGCCGCCGCATCGGGATCGATGTCGAAGCCCAGTTCGGCCGCGAGCCGGACGGCCCTGAGCATGCGCAGGCGATCCTCGGCGAACCTGGTCTCTGGATCGCCGATCGTTCTGATCCGCCTCGCGGCGAGGTCGTCGCGTCCGCCGACGTCGTCGATGATCTGGCCGGTCTCGGGATCGTAGAGGAGGCCGTTGATCGTGAAATCGCGGCGGGCAACGTCCTCCTTCGCCGTTGCGAACCGGACAGAAGCGGGGTGGCGCCCGTCGACGTATGGCCCTTCGGTCCGAAACGTCGCGACCTCGTATTCGCCGTCGTCCGCGAGAACGCGGATCACCCCGAAGGCGGCCCCGACTTCGACGGTTCGGAGGAACAGGGCCTGCACCTCACCCGGCGCGGCCGCGGTGGCGATATCGTAATCCGCCGGCTCCCGCCCCAGAAGCCGGTCGCGCACGCACCCGCCGGCGAGGTAGGTCTCGAACCCCGCGCGCCGCAGGCGCTTGACGATCTCAACGGCCGTCTGAAAGCTCGCCATGGGTCAGACGGATCCCGGCGCATGGCGCCGCGATGCGGCGGGGCTCAGGCCGGGTCCTCGGCGGACCGCCCGGCGATGAGGCCGCGCAGTTGTCCGAGGGCTTCGCGCTGGAGCCGGGAGACGTGCATCTGGGAGATGCCGAAGCGGCGGGCGATCTCGGCCTGGGAGAGCCGGTCGAAGAACCGGAGACGCACGATCTCCTTGTGGCGGCTGGGCAGGTTTTCCAGCGCCCATTCCAGGGTGGCGCGATCCTCCAGGCGCTCGATCGTCGTGTCCTCGCCGCCGATCATCTCGCCCAGCGGCACGGCCCTGTCACCCCCGCCCTCCTCCGTGGTCTCGGCATCGAGAGAAGCAGGCGTGTACGCCCGGCCGGCCTCCAGGGCCTCGATCGCGACCTCGAACGGCACGCCGGTCTCCTCGGCCAGTTCGTTGAAGGTCGGCGAGCGTCCGAGGCGTTGGGAGAGATCGTCGACACACCGCATCAGGGTATAGTTGACCTCGCGGAGCCGCCGGGGAACGCGGATCGACCACAGCTTGTCGCGGAAATACCGCTTGATCTCCCCGACGAT
>VBAN01000206.1 GCA_005882445.1 Candidatus Segetimicrobium genomatis
GGCCTTTCCGGGTGGGCGTTCCTGGTCCGCGATGTCGCCGCCGGGCGGGTCCGGCGCGTGCACCTTCGCCAGCTGCCGGCGGAGCGCGAGGTCCGGGAAGCTCTGCTCGCGTACCTGCACAGCGCAGGCGCCGTCGTCACCGTGAGCCGCCATTTTCTCCATGCCGATCAGCGCGTCCGCCAGGGTGAGTAGGTCCAGTTGATGAGGGCGTAGGCCCGGCGGGGCGACGTCGCACGAAGAGGGCCTCCGCGGTTCAGTCCGCGGGGGTCTTGCCGTTCTCCCCCAGTGTGGGAAAACGCCTCGCATCCTGGTATAGTAGTGGCCGACCATGCGCCCGCCGGGCGGGAGTAGCTCAACGGTAGAGTGCCAGCCTTCCAAGCTGGCGATGTGGGTTCGATTCCCATCTCCCGCTCCATCTCTCCCTCCGTGTCCTCCGCCGCGTTGAGCCCGGCCATCCGACCCGCTCGATCTTGAACCGGAGCCGCACCGTGACGGCGAAGATCCTCGACGGCAGAGCCCTTGCGCAGGCGCGATCCCTGGAACTCTCCGGGCAGGTCGCGGCGTTCACGGCCCGCCATCAAGTGGCGCCCTGCCTGGCGGCGGTGCTCGTGGGGGCCGATCCCGCGTCGAAGATGTACGTCGAGAGCAAGGCGCGGGCCGCGGGCAGGGTGGGGATCCGCTCGGAGACGTTCCACCTGGCCGGCGACACGACCGCCGGCGACTACCTCGCCCTCATCGACGACCTCAACCGCCGCGCCGACGTCCACGGGATCCTCCCGCAATTGCCGCTGCCCTCGCAGATCGACCCGCAGGCGGTCTTCGAGCGGATCGATCCGGACAAGGATGTGGACGGGTTGAGCCCCGCCAACGCCGGACGGCTCGCGCTGGGGCGTTCCCGGTTGATCCCCGCCACCCCCCTCGGGATCCTCGTGTTGATCGACCACGCCGGGACGACGGTGGAGGGCGCCGAGGCCGTCATCGTGGGGCGGAGCAACATCGTTGGCAAGCCGACGGCGCTGCTGCTGCTCGCCCGGCATGCGACGGTGACGATCTGCCACTCGCGGACCGCCGACCTGGCCGCCCACACCCGGCGGGCGGGGATCCTGGTCAGCGCGGTGGGGGAACCCCGGTTGATTCGCCGGGAGATGGTCCGCCCCGGGGCGGTCGTGATCGATGTCGGCAACAGCCACGTTGCCGGGAAACTCGTGGGGGACGTCGACTTCGAGGCCGTGAAGGGGGTCGCGTCCGCGATCACGCCCGTGCCGGGCGGCGTGGGGCCGATGACGATCGCCATGTTGCTGGAAAATACCCTGGCCGCCGCGCGGCTCCAGGCGGAGGGCCGGCCGTGACCTACGCCGCGGCGCTCGCCTTCCTGGACGGCCTGATCACGGCGGACCGCCCGAGACCGCCGTACAGCGAGGTCAAGCTGGCGCGGATGCGCCACCTCCTCGGGCTGATTGGCGATCCCCACCGGCGGTTGAAGAGCGTGCTGGTCGCGGGGACCAAGGGCAAGGGCTCGACCGCGGTGATGATCGCCGGCATGCTGCGCGCGCAGGGTCTGCGGACAGGGCTGACGGTGAAGCCGCACCTGGTGGAGTACCGGGAGCGCATACAGATCAACGGCCAGATGATCTCGCAGGCGGATCTGGCCGCGCTGGTGGAGATCCTGCCGTGGGGGCCGCCCACCTACGTGGAGACCACGGTGGCGCTGGCGCTGCTGCACTTCGTTCGCCGCGAGGTCGATCTCGCCGTCGTCGAGGTGGGGATCGGCGGCCGCCTCGATGCGACCAATGTCCTCGATCCTCTGGTCTCGGTCATTACGCCCATCAGCTACGATCACATGGAGATCCTCGGCGAGACGCTCACGGAAATCGCCTCAGAAAAGGCGGGGATCATCCGTCCCAGGGGCCGCGTCGTCTCCGCGCCGCAGCCCGATGAGGCCGCCGCGACGATCGAGCAGGTGTGCCGGGTGCAGCAGGCCCGGCTCGTCCAGGTGGGGCGCGATGTCGAGGTGCGCGCGACCGCGTCCACGCTCAGCGGGGTGCAGGCGACCGTACAGGGACTGAGGGCGATCTACCCGATCACCGTGCCGCTGCTGGGGCGCCATCAGGCGATCAACGCCGGGACCGCCATCGCCGCCGTCGAGGCGCTGGCGGACTGCGGGATCACGGTCGCGCCCGACGCGGTGCGGAGGGGGCTCGCGGCGGTGCGCTGCCCGGCGCGCATCGAGTTGATCGACTCGCGGCCGCACACCGTGATCGACGTCGGCCACAACCCCGCCTCGATGGCCGCGCTGCGCGATACGCTGCGGGCGCTCCTGGGCGGCGGTATGTTGGCCACGAAGGATTACCGGTCGGTCACCGCGCTGATCGCCCCGATGGCGGACGTTGTCGTCACGACCACGCCCCACAACCCTCACGCGCTGTCCGCCGATGCGCTCGCCGATGAGGTCCGCACCTACGCGCCCACGGTCATCGCCGTGCCCGACCGGCGCCAGGCCGTCGAGCGCGCGCAGGCGCTCGCCGCCCCCGAGGACGTGCTCGTCATCACCGGCTCATTTTATCTCGTCGGCGAGGCCCGGGAGTGGCTCCGCCGGAGGAAGGCCGAGACACCGGCGAGAACGTAACGGGACCATGTGGGTCGACCTCCTCATCGAGGAGCTGCGCGAGCAGCACCCCGGTCCGCACACCGTCAACGACGCCAAGACCCCCTCCGGGCCGGTCCCGGTGGGCAGCCTGCGCGGCGTGATCATGCACGACTGCGTCACCCGCGGCCTGCGTGAATCCGGCGCGGCGGCCGAGTTCCTGTACGGGTTCGACGACTACGACCCGATGGATGGGCTGCCCCCTGGTCTCCCCCAGTACGCCCGATACATGGGGATGCCGTTTGCGAACCTCCCGTCCCCGGTCGGGAGGGCGCCGAGCTATGGGCACTACTTCGCGGCGGAGTTTGCCGGCGTGTTCGAGCGGCTGGGCGCGCATCCGCGGATCTATCGCACCTCCGAGATGTACCGATCCGGCGGGTTTGACGCGGCCATCCGGCTCGCCCTCGATCACGTCCAGGTCATTCGCGAGATCTACCGCGAGGTGACGCACAGCACGCGGATCGACGATCACTGGTGGCCGATCCAGGTGCTGTGCGAGCGGTGCGGGCGGATCGGCACGACCACCGTCCTGTCCTGGTCGGGCGGCGAGGTCGAGTATCTCTGCGCGCCGGATAAGGTGGCCTGGGCCGAGGGGTGCGGCAACCGCGGCCGACGGTCGCCGTTCGGGGGCGGCGCAAAGCTGCTCTACCGCGTGGAGTGGCCGGCGAAGTGGTCGGTCCTGGGCGTGACCGTCGAGGGCGCGGGCAAGGACCACATGACCCGGGGGGGCACGCACGATGTCGCGGGCGCCGTCAGCGTCCGGGTGTTTGGCCGGCCGGCGCCGTTCGCGTTCCCGTACGAGTTCCTCCTCTTCGGCGGCAAGAAGATGAGCACATCCAAGGCGGTGGGGGTGACCGCGGCGGAGATCCTGGAGGTGCTGCGGCCCGAGCTGGCGCGGTTCCTCATCGTCCGGCCCGTCCCGCGCCGGCAGCTGGAGTTCGATCCCGGCGGCGAGACGATCCCGGCGCTCTACGACGAATACGACCGCGCGGCGGCCGCCTACTTCCATGAGGTGGAGAATCCCGATCTGGCGCGCACCTTTCACTACTCGCGCATCGCCGGCGAGCCGGTGCAGTGCTACCGGCCGCGGTTCGCCAAGGTGGCCTACCTCATCCAGATGCCCACCGTGGATCTCGCGCGGGCCGCGGCGCGCGAGAAAGGGGCGCCCCTCACCGAGGCCGATCGCGAGGAGCTCGAGCACCGCGCGGTGGACGCCCGCCGGTGGCTCGACACCTATGCGCCCGAGCACTACAAGTTCCAGATCCATGCCATCCTGCCCACGACCGTGGCGGCCCTCACCCCGCTGCAGCGGCAGTACCTGGCGCGCGTCGCCGAGAGCGTCGGCGCCCGGAACTGGACCGGGGAGGAGCTCCACGCGCACCTGCACGATCTCAAAGCGGAGATGAACCTCAGCCCCCGCGAGGCGTTCGGGGCGATCTACCAGGTGTTCCTCGGCAAGGACTCCGGCCCCCAGGCGGGGTGGTTCCTCACGGCCCTCGACCGGCAGTTTGTCCTCCGGCGGCTCCGGGAGGGCGCCCAGGATGCCGCCTGAGCGCTCCGCCGGCCCGCCCTGCGTGGTGGCCGTGCTCCGGGCGGTGGGCGATCGCCACGTCGCCGCGATCGAGGCGGTCGACCCGAGGGTGCGCGTGGTCCGCGTCACGGACCGGACGAGGTGGCTAGAGGAGGCGCCGGAGACGGAGATCATCATGGGCTTCCGCCCGCTTCGCGCCGGCGCCGTGGGATCCCGGCATCTGCGGTGGGTGCAGGCGCTCGGGGCCGGGGTCGAGAACCTCTGCCAGGATGTGGCCGGCACCGACATCCGGGTGACCAACAACCACGTCCACGGCGATGCGATCGCGGAGCACGTCTTCGGATTCATCTTGACGCATACGCGGCGGCTCTGGGAGGCCCGCGACCGCCAGGCCGCGCGCCGGTGGGTCCACGACGAACTGCGGGGCGCGGTGCTGGCGGGGGGCACGATGGGGATCCTCGGCCTCGGCACGATCGGCGTCCAGGTGGCCCGCCGGGCGGCGGCGTTTGGGATGCGGGTCGTGGGGACCGTACGGCGGCCGCGGCAGATCCCCGGAGTCGAGCGGGTGTATCCGCCGGACGAGATCGACGCCGTGCTGCGGGAGGCGGCGGTGCTGGTCATCGCCCTGCCCCTGACGCCCGCGACGCGGGGAAGCGTGGGCGCGCGCGAACTCGCGGCGCTGCCGGAAGGGGCGTTCCTGGTCAACATCGGGCGGGGAGGGCTCGTCGACGAAGGGGCGCTCCTGGCGGCCCTCCGGGCCGGGCGGTTGGGCGGCGCCGGCCTCGATGTCTTCGACACGGAACCGCTCCCGGCCGACAGCCCGCTGTGGGCGGCCCCGCGGTTGATCATCACCCCCCATGTCGCCGGAGACTTCCCCGGGTACATGGATCGGATCATCCCGCACTTCTGTCAGAACCTGCGGCGGTATCTCGGTGGGCAGCCGCTGTTGAACATGGTCGATCCGATCCTCGGGTACTAGGGCCGCTCCACAATGCCTTAAGGGGCAGCCAGGAGGCATGGTCGTGAAGCGATACCCGGTGGACAAGATCCGGAACGTCGCCGTCGCCGGACACGGCGGAACGGGGAAGACCTCCCTGGTCGAAGCGATGCTGTTCGCGGCCAAGGCTGTGGACCGGCTCGGACGGGTGGAGGACGGGACCACCACCACGGATTTCGACCCCGAGGAGATCCGCCGGAAGATTACCGTCAATGCCGCGCTCGCGCCGCTCGAGTGGAAGGACGTGAAGCTGAACCTCATCGACACCCCGGGGTATCCCGACTTCATCGGCGAAGTCGTCGGCGCGCTGCGGGCCGTCGAGAGCGTCCTCGTCACGGTCGACGCGACCGCGGGCGCGGAGGTGCAGACCGACAAGGTCTGGAGTCTCGCGGCCCGGGAGCGCCTGAGCCGGATCGTGGTGGTCACGAGGATGGACCGGGAGAACGCGGCATTCGCCAGGGTCGTCGAGGGTCTGGCGGAACGCTTCGGCCGGCAGGTGGTCGCGCTGCAGTGGCCGGTCGGCTCGGCGGGATCGTTTAGCGGGACCATCGACCTCGTGACGATGACGGCGCTCGGCCCGTCCGGCCCAATGGCGCTCGACAGCGTCCCGCGGGACGTCCAGGCGGCCGCGGCTGAGGCCCGGGACCGGCTCGTCGAGGCCATCGCGGAGACCGACGATCAGCTGACCGAGACATATCTGGAAAAGGGCGAGCTCG
>VBAN01000204.1:0-3857 GCA_005882445.1 Candidatus Segetimicrobium genomatis
CGCTGTCCGTCAGCGAGCAGATCATGGCGATCTACACATTCTGAGCGCGCCCGCGTTCTGGGCGCGGCGAGGTTACTTGAACTCGGGAGCGAACTCGGTCTCGGGTTTCGCTCCGGGTTTCCCCCGGACCGTGGCCAGGACCTTGCCGTCCCTCACCACCTGAACGACGATCTGCTTGAAGGTCACCAGCCCGAGGACCCGTTCGACCGCCTGGCTGCCCTCCCGGGAGACCAGCTCGCGGTTCTGGGCAGGCGTCTTCGACTTGCCGGAGACGACGTCTTTGACCTTGATCGTGAGCGTTCCGCTGCGGTCCAGCGTGGACTCCTGAACCGTCCCATTGCCGACGAAACCCTCCACGAGGCTCTTCGCGATGTCTTCGGGCCGCAGCAGCGGGCCGGACACGCGCGCCTGGTAGGCATGGTCCCACGCGAACAGCCCCGCGCCTGCCACCACCACGACGGCGATGTAGATCGCCGCCGCCCGCCAATCGAAGAGCCTCTGGCTTCTGGGCTTCGGCACCGGCGCCTCCCCTCACCCCGGGCCGGGCGGGTCTCCGGCGTGGACGGTGATGCCCTCGCTCCGCGTGAGCGTCCCCCGGTACAGGAACGCAATCTGACGGAAGGCCGCCTGCTGGTCGAACTCCTCCAGCGCCGACACCGCGTCTACCGGAACGATGATCCGAAACCAGCGCAGCGCGGCGCTCCCGGCGGTATGGAGGACGCAGATGTTGCTCACCGTTCCGGTCACAATCAGCGTATCGATCTGCCGCTGCCTGAGCTCGTGCTCGAGGGCCGTGCCGTAGAAGGCGTCGTAGCGCACCTTCCGGATCACGAGGTCGCCGGGTCCGGGCGCCAGGTCGGGTGAGACCTCGGCTCCCCACGTCCCCTCCACGGCGTGCAGTCCCCACAGCGCGAACTCGGGGTCATCGGCCCGGTGCCAGTCCTGCGTGTAGACGACGGGGATGCCGTGGGCGCGGGCGAGGTCGCGGAGCCGGCGGATCGCCGGCACGGTCTCGCGGGCGCTCGCGACGGAGAGGCGCCCCTGCGGGTCCACAAAGTCGTTCTGCATGTCCACGATGAGCAAGGCCGTGGTCCCAGGCCGCACCTGGACGCGGGGTTCCACGGTGTACGGCGGCACCTCGAGCGCGCGCTCGTTCCTCGTGCGGGTGTTCACCCGGCCCTCCTCAAAGCCAAGCGGGGAAGCAGCCTCCCGGCTACTTCCCCGCGGACGTTCGTCCAACCTCCAGCGCTTATACGGTGGCCTCGGGCTTCAGCTTCGGCGGGATCGACGTCTCCGGCCGGGGGAACGACTTGACCTCCTGCGTCGCAGCCGGCACCGGCGGGGCCACGACCGGCACCTCGGGCGGCAGCGCCCGGCCGGCGATCAACGTGTCCAGCTCTTCGCTCTCCAGGGCCTCCCGCTCCAGCAGCGCATGGGCGATCCGGTCGAGGACATCCTTGTTCTCGGTGAGCACCGCCCGCGCGCGCCCGTAGCAGTCATCGATGATCCGGCGCACTTCCTTGTCGATCTCGTAGGCGATCTCCTCTGAGTAGTTCCGGCTCTCCACCAGATCCCGGCCGAGGAACACCGGCCCGTGCTTGGTGCCCAGCGTCAGCGGCCCCAGCTTGTCCGACATCCCAAACTCGGTCACCATCTTCCGGGCCAGCTCCGTGGCCTTCTCGAAGTCGTTGGCCGCCCCGGTGGTGATCTCCGCAAACACGATTTCTTCGGCCACCCGCCCGCCGAGGATCGCGGTGATGTTGGCCAGGATCTCGCTGCGCGTGACCGTATACTTCTCCTCCTGCGGCAGCGGGATCGTGTACCCCAGCGCCATCCCCCGCGGCAGGATCGTCACCTTGTGCGGCGGGTTCGCCTGCGGCACGAGCTTGCCCAGCAGCGCGTGCCCGCCCTCGTGGTAGGCCGTGAGCTCCCGCTCCTTGGGCGACAGGATCCGGCTCTTGCGCTGCGGGCCGGCGATCACCCGCTCAATCGCCTCGTCGAACTCGGACATCCCGAGGCGCTTCTTCCCGCGCCGCGCGGTCAGGAGCGCCGCCTCGTTCACCATGTTGGCGAGGTCCGCGCCGCTGAACCCCGGCGTCCTGCGGGCCAGCACGTCCAGGTTGGCGTCTTCCCCGATCGGTTTGCCCCGGACGTGCACGCCGAGGATCGCCCGCCGCCCCTTCATGTCCGGATTGTCGACCACGATCCGGCGGTCGAACCGCCCGGGCCGCAGCAGCGCCGGATCGAGGATGTCCGGCCGGTTCGTCGCCGCGATGACGATGATCCCCGAGTTCGGGTCGAACCCGTCCATCTCCACCAGCAACTGGTTGAGGGTCTGCTCCCGCTCGTCGTGCCCGCCGCCGAGTCCGGCGCCCCGCTGCCGTCCCACCGCGTCGATCTCGTCGATGAACACGAGGCACGGGGCCGACTTCTTCGCCTGATCGAACAGATCGCGGACGCGGCTCGCCCCCACGCCGACGAACATCTCGACAAACTCGCTCCCGGAGATCGAGAAGAACGGCACCCCGGCCTCGCCGGCGATCGCCTTCGCCAGCAGCGTCTTGCCGCTTCCCGGCGGTCCCACCAGGAGCACGCCCCGCGGGATCTTCGCCCCAGCGCCTGGAACTTCTTGGGGTGCCGGAGGAACTCGATGATCTCCTCCAGCTCCTCCTTCGCTTCGTCGACTCCCGCGACGTCGTCGAAGGTCACGCGGGTTTTTGCTTCGGTGTGCAGTCTCGCCCGGCTCTTTCCGAAGGACATCGCCTGGTTGGATCCCGACTGCGCCTGCCGGAGCATCAGCATCCACAGGCCGACGAGCACCAGGAAGGGGAGCATCGTCGACAGGAGATTGGGCCACAGCGATGAGCGCGACGGAGGTTCAACGCTGATCTTGACGCCTTTGTCCCTGAGCAGCTGGATGTACGAGGTGTCGCCCTTGGGCACGTACGTCCGGAACGGCCGGCCGTCCTTCTTCGAGCCGGTCACAGCCTCGTCGCCGATCTTGACCTGATCGATCTGCCCCTGCTGCGCCTCCGACACGAAGGCGCTGTAGGGGATCTCCTCGCTGGACGGTCCTCGGCTCTGGTACAGCGGCAGCACCAGGTACAGTACCACCACCAGGATGAACGCCCAGACGACTAGGTTCCGTATGTACTTGCTAAACACGCGCCGATCCCCCTGGCGACTCCTCATCGCCGGACCGCGAAAAGGGCGCAAAATGACCCTGCGCGGCCGGTACCCTAAACTTACCCACAAAATTATAGCACAAACATCTCACGCTCGGAGCGGCCGCGCCACGACGCGCACCGCGCGCGTGGTTGAATCGGTGATCCGCGCGACTTCCGAGGCCCGCATGCCTACGATCCACAGAACTTCTCCCTCACTCGTTGTCAGGATCGGGACGAACGCTCGGCGGTGCCGCGGGACCTTCTCATCGCTCAGATAATCCGCGACCGCCTTCGTGCGCCCACCCATTTCCGCCGGGGCGAACCGGTCGCCGGGCCGAGGCCCGCGCAGGACCAGTTCCCCTCCAATGGAAGCGGCATCGAGCGCAACTTCGTTCCTTTGGGCGTTCTCGCCCTGCGCCCACGCCCCGAGACGGTCCTCGGCGGCCTCCTCCACCGTCAACTGCACACCGAACTCAACGGCCACGATCCTTCCCGGCACGTGCACCCGGTATTCCCCCGGCTTTCCGGGTCCCCCCGGAACCGCGGCGGCCATCGTGACCTCCGCGCCCTCAGGAAGACGCAGGATCCGCACGCCTCCCGGCAGCGCGAGCCAGGATCCGACTTGCCCCTCGAGGGCCAGCCGGCGCGCTCCTTCAATGTGGACGAATCGGACGGCGCCCAAATTCCCGC
>VBAN01000204.1:3934-4270 GCA_005882445.1 Candidatus Segetimicrobium genomatis
AGCAGCTTCAGCGCCTCCGCTTCGTCCCGCAGCAGGCCGGCCAACCGCGCCAGCGCCTGCCGTATATCAGGGTTATACCCTTCGAGGGCCGGCAAGAGGACCAGCCGGACGCGATTTCGGAGCATCGCGACGTCACGGTTCGTCTCGTCCTCGCGCCATCCGGTCCCGACCGCTCCAAGATACGCCAGGACCTCGGCCCGCCCCGCCTCGATGAGCGGCCGGATGATCCGCACGCCGCCGCCGGTGCGCACCGGCGGGATCCCCGCGAGGCCCTCGAGACCGCTGCCCCGCAGCAACCGCATCAGCACCGTCTCGGCCTGGTCGTCCAGCGTGTGG
>VBAN01000203.1 GCA_005882445.1 Candidatus Segetimicrobium genomatis
GGCCGCGAGCCACCCGGGCACCCCGGCCCACGAAGCCAGCAGGACGCAGGCGAGCACGCCGATCGGCAACCGTCTCAATCGTACCACCCCCGGGAGCGCGGATCTGACCCACGCGTGTTCGGCGGACGGCAGGGCCGTCCCTGCCCAGGCCGCGGAGGGCACGGTCCGGGGCGGAGACGGCGCGATCGGCCGTGTCTGCAAGGGGGGACCCGTGGGCATAGTGAATGTGCGAGGTCCGGCATCCTGGCGCTGGCGGTGGGTATGCGATACTTCCTGACTGGTGCAAGACACATCATCGGGTATGGCATCTGCCTGGCCTTCATCACATTGACCTTGACGTTTTCGGGTCCGTTCATCGACGTGGTCCGGAGCAGCGACACCCACGTGACCACGCTCATCGGGGCGCTGGGATTCGATCCGAACATCGGGTGGATGACTCGGGTCACGATCAGCGTCTTTGGCGCGTCGTTCACGCCGGCGCTCGTGGTGGGGCACCTGCTCGGCATCGTGAAGACTGACGGCGCGTCAGGCGCCGCGCGCTCCACCCGTTCCCTCACCGAGCAGCCACCCCCCTGCCGGCCGCGCCGGCCGCCGGAGGATCTTTACCGCTCATGCCAAAGGAAGACATGGGAGGTGATCCCGGCATGGCGCAGACGAGACGTACCCGGCAGGTCGTGGGATGGGGATTCGGGTTGCTGGCGGGCGTTGGCGCGGGGGTGGTGGCCGCCCTGGCGGGCCTGGCCGTGGGCGCGGTGATGCGGGCGAGCATCCCGCCCCCATTCTTCGTGGCGTGGTCCGCGTTTGCTGCGGGCGTCCTCGGGGGGCTGCTCTATGCATGGTTGAGCCGGCTGATCGACCGCCCCGCTCCGGCCCTGTGGATCATCACCCTTGCGCTGGCGACAATCGACAGCGCGCTCATCGCCTTCCTGCCGATGCCGGCGGGAGCCAGCCCCGTTCGCCTGCCCATCGTGGGCCTCATCGTGCCCCTGAGGCAAATTGCGGCCCTCGTTGGGATCGGCCGGCTCGGCGAGCGCCACTTCCCCGCGGCGAATCTGGCGGCGGATACGCTGATGCACTACACGACCGCCGTGGCCGTTGCCCTCCTGGTCCCGGCGTGGGCCAGGCGGAGGATCTAGATGCGCGTGCGCGTCCGGGACACCGCCCAAGAGGCGGGTCTGGCGGGATCTGCGGTGCGCGACGGCGCAGGGCAATGGATCCCGGCTGTGCTCCGGGTGCTGCTGGGCGCGCTCTTCATCGTACACGGATCGGGCAAGCTCATGGCTGCGATTCAGGATCCTCACATCCCGGGTTTCACGAAATCGGTGGGCGCCATCGGCTTCCATCCAGGCCTGTTCTGGGCCTGGCTCGTGACGCTGGTCGAGTTTGCCGGCGGGATTTGCCTGTGCGTTGGGCTCTTCACTCGCGCGGCGGCCGCCCTGATCACCATCGAAATGATCGTCGCGGGGCTCACAGTGAATCTCGCCCGCGGGTTCTACTGGACGAAGGGCGGGGTCGAGGTCCCTCTGATCTTCGCGGTCCTCGGCGCGATCCTGGCGCTGGCCGGCCCCGGGGCGGCCTCGCTGGACGGCTTCATCTGGGGCGGACGCTCCCGGCCGGGCATTACCGGACCGCCCGCTTCCGGTTCCCGGCCAGGCTCATAACCATACCGGCAACCCCGATGACGATCCCAAGGATGGCCAGAGTTCTTGCCTGGCCCGCGGCGCCCGCCGCCTCGCGGGCGGATGACTGCGTGGACTCGACCCGGGCAGCGAGGCGTTCCAGCAGCACCGCCATTTCGCCGGGCGAGGGATCCTTGGCGGGGAACTCGATCCCGGCGGCTTCCTGGACCGGATCGAACGTCTTGTCCGAGCTCGTGAACGATTGATCGATCGGCTGGCCGTTGAGGGATCCGACGAAGTGGAAGGTGTAATT
>VBAN01000205.1 GCA_005882445.1 Candidatus Segetimicrobium genomatis
GAGGTCCCCCAGCTCCGCAAACACGCTGCGCGCCGCCTCGAACTGCCGCCGGCTCAGTTCGCTCCGTCCCCGGCTCGCCAGCACGGCCAGGAACTTCTCGGACACGGTATCCTCGGCGTCGAGGAAATACGACACCGGCTGCCCGAGCCGCGCCGCCAGCCGGACGAGCGTCGCGACCGACGGCTTGGCGCGGTCGTGCTCAAGAAGGCTGATGAATCCCTTGGTCAGCTCAGGCTTGCCCAGCGATTCCTGGGTGAGCCCCGCCGCCAGCCGGGCCCGTTTGAGCCGCTGCCCTAAGGTGAGCCTGGGCACGCTTCCCCCCGCTCAAGGTCGACAGTTTATGATTGCTGAACGAGTAGGAGACTTCATTAAACCGCCGCGGCCGCACTTCCTTCCGTTAGGGAAATGCTTCATGGGCCGGGCGCCGCAAGCGGCGGGCGGTAGGGTTATTTTGCGGGCAGGTGATAGCCGGCCGGCCAGACCACGAAGGCGCCGGTTTGCCCGCGGGCCGCGTGGTTGTACAGGTTGCAGACGAACCCGTACTGGCCGCGCCCCTTGGCGACGAACGTGACCTCGGCCTTTTCCCCGGGCTCGAGCCGGATATACTTGGTCCCGTCGGTCGTCACGCTCTGCTTGCCCTGGCCGGTCACTTGAAAGTCCACGGCCGAGAGATAGGGTGAGTTGAACGCGTGCGGGCGATCTGTGGCGACGTTCTCGAGGCGCAGGACGACGGTATCCCCCTCGTTGACGAAGAACATGCTCGGCTCAAACTTGAACGAGCTGAGGGCGATGGGGATGACGCGCCTCGTCTGCGCCGGCGACCCGGCGCTCACGCCGAACAGCAGGATGCCGGCCAGTACCGCGGCGGCAGGAATTCGGACTCTCACAGTTTCCCCTCCTCCTCGCGGATCTACGCGGGTGACACGCACTGGGAACATACCATGCTGCGGTAAAGAACTTGTAAAATGCCACTTCTACGGGGCCAGAAACTCGGTGATCGGGACGAAGACAATCCCGGCCCGCCGGAACTCCGGCAGCAGCCGCAGGACCACCCGCGGGGTCCCGGTGGTGATGTGGGCCGCGGCCAGCACTGAGCCCTGCCGCTGCGCGAGCGGGATGAGCGCCCGCACCTTCCGTTCGATGTCGACCGGCGGGTCGTCAAGGTAGGTCGTGATCAGGACCCGGCGCACGCCCAGGCGGGCCGCCACATCCGAGGCGACCGACGCCGGCGTGGTCCGGTTTTCTTCAAACCACAGCCCGCGCGCCTTCACCGTGCGCAGCACCGCCGTCATGATGCGCGGGTCGGCCGTGGCCCGCGACCCGGCGTGATTGCTGACCCCAACGACCCCGGGGGTGCTGGCCAGATCGTCCTCGACGATGCGCGTGATTTGGGCGTCCGTCATCCGCACCCACACCGCCCCGGCGACCGGCGCCGTGTCCGCGGGGTTGCGGGCCTCCATGGGCAGGTGCAGGATGGGGACCAGGCCGTGCGCCATCGCGTCGCGGACAATCTGCACCGAGTAGCGCTTGTGCGGAAAGATCCCCAGGCCGAACGGCTGGTGCATCGCGTAGATCGGCGCCAGGTCCGCGAGGCTCGCGCCGGCGTGCTCGAACACGATGGCCACCCGCGGCGGCGCTGCGGCGCGGGCGGCGGGCGGTCCCGGGAGCCATGACCACGACGCCAACGGCGGGACGGCCAGCGCCAGCGAAAGCGCGGCCGCCGCAATGAGGAGGAACACCCTCAGGCGCGGCGCCGGGATACCCAACGGCGATCGGCGCGGAGGCATCGTGAATCTTATTATACACTTGAACCAAACCCAAACCCGCCGATACCGATCTCGCGGGCACGTCTGCGCACGATTGAGCACAACGGCGGCGGGCCGCCGGACTCGACTGGATGCGGGGAGGACGAGGATGGAACCGCTCGCGGCGTTTCACGTCCTGGACCTGAGGGTCGGGCACATCGTCAGGGCCGAGCCCAATGACAAGGCCCGAAAACCCGCCTACAAGCTCTGGATCGATTTTGGCCCGGCCGGGATCAAGACGTCCAGCGCGCAGCTCACGGATCTCTATCGTGTCGAGGAACTCATCGGGCGGCAGGTCATCGCGGCGATGAACCTGGGCGAGCGCAGCGTCGCGGGGTTCACTTCCCAGGTGTTGGTGCTGGGAGTCCCGGACGACGCCGGCCGCGTGGTGCTGCTCGCCACCGAACGCACGGTCCCCGCCGGCGGCCGGGTGTTTTAGGCCGGCCGGTGGCCAAGCGCCAAGAGCCGGTTTCGCCGCAAGAAGCGGATAGACTTCCTCCTGAAAATCCCGTACTGTCGTGGCAGGAGCAGTGACCATGGCGCGACACCCGCAGGTCCACAACGATTTGGGAGGCGGCAACGGAGACCGCTACTGGCGGGCGGTCGTCGGCCGGGAGCCCGCCGCGGACGGGACATTCGTCTACGCCGTCCGCTCCACGGGCATCTACTGCCGGCCGACCTGCGCAGCCCGCAAACCCCGGCGTGCGCAGGTCGTCTTCTTCCCGGGGCCTGAGGAAGCGGAGCGGGCGGGATTCCGCCCGTGCCGGAGGTGCCGTCCCCGGGGCGAAGCCGCCGGCGCCGCCCAAGCCGCGCTGGTCCGGCTGGTGTGCCGCTACATCGATGAGCACCTCGAGGACACGATCTCGCTCGCCTCGCTGGCCGGGATCGGCGTGGACGCCGGCCTGAGCCCGCACCGGCTTCAGCGCACGTTCAAGCGCGTCCTCGGGATCACGCCTCGCCAGTATGCCGACGCCCGCCGCCTGGACCGGCTCAAGGGAAGGCTCAGAGAGGGGGAAACCGTGACCCGCGCGTTGTACGATGCAGGGTATGGATCCAGCAGCCGTCTGTATGAGCGGGTGCCCGGCCACTTCGGGATGACCCCGGCGACGTACCGGCGGGGGGGACAGGGCATGCAGATCGGGTTTGCGATCGCGGACTCTCCGCTGGGGCGCCTGCTCGTCGCGTCGACCCCGCGCGGCGTCTGCGCGGTCTACCTGGGCGATTCCGACCGCGCGCTCGAGGCCGCGCTCGCCGAGGAGTATCCGGCCGCGGAGATCCGCCGGGGCAACGGCGACGCCGATCGCTGGATCGGCGCGGTCGCGCGGCACCTGGAAGGCCATCAACCCCGCCTGGATCTGCCGCTGGACGTTCAGGCCACCGCCTTCCAACGGCGCGTCTGGGAGGAACTGAGGGCGATCCCGTACGGCGCGACGCGCTCCTACGGCGACATCGCCCGGCGTCTCGGCGAGCCCGGCGCCGCGCGGGCGGTCGGCCGGGCGTGCGCGACGAACCCGGTCTCGCTGGTGGTCCCGTGCCACCGCGCCGTCCGGGAAGACGGCAGCCTGGGCGGCTATCGCTGGGGGGTCGAGCGCTAGCAGCGCCTCCTCAGATTGGAGCGCAGCGCGGCCGCCCGCAAGGGACCCGCGCGCCCCGCGGAGGCCGCGTCGACTGGAGAGTAGTCTGCTGACGCTGCAATCCAGAGCGCGCCTCAACAACACGACAGCCATCCCGCTGCTGGGATTGGGCGTATGGCAGATCCCGGACGGGACGCCGACCGCCGACGCGGTGGCATGGGCGCTCCAAGCCGGCTATCGACACTTCGATACCGCCAAGATCTACGGCAATGAAAAAGGGGTCGGGGCAGGGATCCGGCGCAGCGGGATTCCGCGCGCAGAGATCTGGGTGACGACAAAATTATGGCCGACGGATCAGCTGAACATTCGGAAAGCGTTTGAATCCAGCCTCGGCAGACTCGATGTCGAGTACATTGATCTGTACCTGGTGCACTGGCCGACGCCGGGCCTGGTGACGCGAATCTGGAAAGCGATGGAAGCACTCTACGCGGGAGGCGCCTGCAAAGCGATCGGTGTCAGCAACCACTCCATCGGTCAACTCTCCCAGATCCTCCGCATCGCCCAAACGCCTCCCGCGGTCAACCAGGTGAAGTTTTCCCCGTTCGGATTCGATCAGGAGCTGCTCGAGTTCTGCACCAACAACAGCATCGTCGTCGAGGCCTACAGTCCGCTGACGAAAGGCGCGAGGCTCCAGGACGACCGGCTTCGAGCCATCGCCCAACAGTACGGCAAATCCCCGGCGCAGATCCTCATCCGCTGGGCGCTGCAAAAAGGCACCGTGGTCCTGCCGAAGTCTCAGAACAGAGACCGGATCAACGAGAACGCCCGGGTGTTTGATTTTGCCATCGCCGCGCACGACATGGACCGGCTCGACCGGCTGGCAGCGCCCTGAGGCAGGGCGCCCCCGCCGGCCCTTGCGGCGGGCGCGCCTCTTCTGATACTATCGCCTGTAGCATGTTTGCCATCCACAGCCTCAACCAGCGCCCGCGCGAGTGCATCTGTCCTCCGCGGAGGTAGTCCGCCTCCGCTTCCAACCGTAACCCCAACGTTTCAACAACCGAGGAGGATCACGATGAGGACCCAAGAGCATCGCATTGGCGTTGTGTATGAGCACCCGGAGTGGTTTGGCCCTCTGTTCGCGGAGATGGACCGGCGCGGTCTCCCGTACGACCGCATCGACGTTTCCGCCCACGCCTTCGACCCCGAGCGCCGGGACGTCCCATGGTCCCTGGTGCTCAACCGCATGAGCCCGTCGGCATACCTGCGGGGCCATGGACAGGCGATCGCCTACACCCACGAACTGCTTCGCTATCTGGAATCCACCGGCGCCGACGTCGTGAACGGGACGGCCGCCTTCGCCCTCGAAACCTCGAAGG
>VBAN01000030.1:0-4565 GCA_005882445.1 Candidatus Segetimicrobium genomatis
CGCGCCCGCCGGACCGATCACCTGGACCTTGCCGGCGGCCTGGCCGGCGAGGGTGACGGCGGCCTTGGGAAAGAACAGGGCCTGAACGGTGGCGAGGTCGAGTCCGGGCGATGTGACCCCAAACTGCAGCCACGGACCGCCGCCAAAGACGATGGAGCCGTCCAGCACCACGGGCGACCCTTCGGCGACGAGCGCCAGACCGGATGATTCCGCGTGCATGCTGTCGACGATGATCGGGCCGGTCACGTGCTGGAGCGGCAGGCGCAGCGGCAGGTACTCGACGTCGGCATCGTGGAGCCTGAGCACGGCCTTATAGTCCAGCAGGACCCCCGACGAGGACGTCGGCACGGAGAGGTGGACGGTGCCGCCGAACCGGCCCCGTTCCCAGCCCAGCTCGCGCAGCCGGACAAGGTACGGACCCCACCGCGACACGCTCGCGTTGATCGCCGTGAGATCGAACCCGGAGGTGGAGCCCGGCCGGTAGCGGCCGTCGACCGTGACCCCTTCGCCGTCCATGCTCCATCCCGACATCGACACCGCGACCGCGTCTCCTGCGCGGAAGTCGGCAACGCCGGCGATCCGCGTAAACGAAGCGGCAAAGGGCGGTCCGGGCAGATTGTAGGCGTCGGTGAAATCCAGACTGCCGCCCTCCACAACGTCCCGGCCGCGAAACGGGCCGGGGCCCGTGC
Organism: Candidatus Segetimicrobium genomatis; assembly: GCA_005882445.1. Lineage (GTDB taxonomy): Bacteria > Sysuimicrobiota > Sysuimicrobiia > Sysuimicrobiales > Segetimicrobiaceae > Segetimicrobium. The sequence goes on from VBAN01000030.1 coordinate 690, forward strand.
TGCTCCGGGATCCGGAAAAATCTCCAAAGGACCACCGCCCGGCCGCATCGCGGGACAGCAGAAGATGCGGGCGCGCCAGCTCAGCCTTCGCGATGCTGCCGACGACATCCAGGCGCGTGCTGAAGAGCCGGCTCCAGTTGAACGTGAGACGGACTTCCGCGGCGGAGAACGTCGCGCCGTGATCGAACCCGCCCCGCTCCGCGATGCGGAGGTCGCGCAGAACGATGTGGTGCACCAGGTCCCCGGTGATGCCGCCGAGGGAGACGGATCGGCCCAGGCTCGCTTCGAGCTGCCGGACCACCGCCCGGCGGAGATCGCCTGCCAGCAGCCCGCTCGCGCGGTAGCGGTGCCAGAGGACGGCGCCGAACGCCAGGGCGGCCGCGAGCGCGAGAGCCGTGACGGCCGCCCCGCTCCGCCACCCGAAGCGGCGCCGGGTCGCCTGCCGCCGTGGGGAGGTCAGCGCGAACCCCGGTGGACCATGATGGGGGCCTGGAACCGGCCGCTGAGGATCCAGCGGGTCGTCCACCGGGTCGACGCCCGGCTCCGCTCCGCGTTCACGGGGGATGCCGCCCCCCGCGCGCTGCTCACGAGCTCGACGACGACATCGGTGTTCTTCTCGCGGCTTTCGAACTGGGAGATCGCGTCCGTGAGGTCCCGGATCATCCCGGAGCCGCCGGGCCCGACCGCGCCGCCTGGCCCCGGCTCGGCCGGCGCGGCGCCGCCGCTGCGGACGACCAGCATCGCGCCGCCCGCCGGGAAGTTCTCGGGCACCACGAGCTCGATGTCGCGAGAGACGGGCGCTTCGCGGAAGGGGCGCACGGTCACCCGCGTCCGCAGGGTCTCCCCGGGAGCCGCCGGCCCCGCGGGCATCTCCGCGTCGGTGATCGTTGCCGTCTCGCGGGTCTTGGTGATCCGCACATCGATCTCGATCCCGGTGGGGGCGACATCGGCAAAGTCGTTTTCAAACAGCAAGTCCAGCGCTTCCGGGACCTCGCTGAGCGCCTGGCCCGCGATGTCGCTTCCACTATAGAAGATGTTCGTCCGCTCAACCTCACGCGGCAGCATCCGGCCGCGCAGGGTCATGCGCACCTCGGCGGTCCCCTCGCCCGACCGGTTCAGCGCGCGCTCGACCACCCCGCGCGCCCCCAGCGCCGCGAGGGCAGGGGCCAGGTCCTTGCTGGTCACCACCTGGAATCGAAACTCCCGGGTGGCGCCCGCATCGTCATCGTGCACCACGACCCGGACGCCGAACATCGGGGGCAGCACGCCCAGCATCCCACCCACGCCCGCGGGGCGGTCCTGAGAGATGGTGCCGACCGGCGAACCGGCGGCGCCCACCTTCAGGTTGTGCTGCTGCGCCCGGACGACCTGGAAAATGGTGGCGTTGGTCAGGACGAACCCGGAGTGCCCGAGCCCGATGAACGGGTGCCCGAACCCGAGGACCCGGTCGCCGTCGCGATAACTGAGTGTGCCGAGCGCATACGCCGCCACATCGCCCTGCGCCAATGCCACGCCGATGGCGCTCCCGGGTTCGAGCGGGATCGTGTCCGGCAGGTCGGCCATCGCGGCGCCCACCATCGGGACGAGCCCCATGGGCCGGAACGTCTCCCCCATCGCCTCGGCCGCCGCCGGGCCCAGCCCGGCCACGAACAGGGGGGTGGAGGCGGGGACCGCCACCGCCGTCGCGTCGTCCAAGCCAATCCGAGCATCCGGCGATCCTCCCAGGACGACGCGGCGGATCGTCCGGCCGCCGAGCGAGAACGGAGCCACCGCGACCACGCGGGGTCCCTCCCGGCGGGTGCGCCCTGAGATGCCTTTCAGCATGTCCTCGATGGGGGTGAACAACCCGATCATCGGATCCGCGAACGGAAACGAGTAACTGAACGCGCCCGCCAGCCGGCCTCCAAAGTAGATGGGGCTCCCGCTCATGCCGGCGGCGAGTCCCCCGGCCGCTTCGATCGCGGGCCCGGAGGCCCGAAAGAGCACCAGGGCCCCGGCCGGTCCCGCCTCCGCCAGGACGCCGAGGGTCGTCACCCGGAATTCCGAGACCGTCGTGCCGAGGAAGACGGTCCTGCCGATCCCGGTCATGCCGGGGACGATTTGCGCCACGGGGAGGACCTGGGGAGCGGCGCCGAGCGGGGCCGCCAGCAGCGGAAATACCACCAGCAGGGCCGCCAGCACCGCTCCGTACCATCGCCCCGCTCGGCCGGCCTTGCGCATCACAGCCTCCGTCGCCCCCGCATCGTGAACGCGGCGCCCCGGCTACTTGACCACCATGGGGATTTGGAACCTGCCCAACACCACCCACTCCGTCCGGAGGGACGTGGCGGCGGTGGACGTGAACGCGGGGTTGGCGTTTGCGCCGACCGCCTCGACCACCGGCGCGGGCAGCAGGTCCACCAGGACGTCGGTGTTCATCCCAAAGTTCTCGAAGTCGTCCAGGGCCTCGGCCAGCGACCCCGCGCTGCCCGGAGGAGTGGCCTGGAATCCCACCAGGATCTGAAACTTCTGCTGAACCGGGGTGGGGTCGTTGAGCCCCCCGCCCGACCCGACGATCAGGAAGGCCGGCCCCGGGGGAAAATCGTCGGGCACCATAAACTGCACCGTGCGGTCGACCGGAGCCGAGCCGCCGTAGGGCCAGAGGCGGAGCCCGACGCGGACGCGCTGCCCGCGGCTCACGGTTCGGAGCTCGGGGCTCGCCCTGACGAGCAGCGCCGTATTCGGCTGGCTCTCCACGCCGATGTCGACGGTCATGTCGATCGGATCGAGCGTCTTGAAGAAATTGCCGAAGAGCAGCTGCGACGCGCCGGGGACTTCCAGCACGGCCGCGGTCGCAATGTCGCCGGCGTCATAGGCGAGATCCTCGCGAACGATGTCCCGCTCGATTCCGCGCACGCGCAGCCCGATGCGGACGCGCGCCGATCCGCCGGACACGCGGTCGAGGGCGCGCTGGACACCGCTGAGCACGACCAGCGGCACGAGCGATTCGGCGAGGTCCGGCCGGCGGACCACCTGGGCGCTGGTCTCGTGCACGGGACCCCGTTCGGAATCCCGCACCCGCACGCGCACCGCGAACATCCGGGGATAGCGGCCCACCTCGCCTCCCAGGCCCGTGCTCCGGTCCTGCGTCGTCCCGCCGACCAGGGGACCGAGGCTCCCCTGCTTGAACGGAGAGTCCACCGACCGCACGACCGTATCGATCCACGCCGCGGTCATCGGCATCGCCGCGGCGCCGGCGTTGAGGAACGGGTGGCCAAACGCCAGGATCTGGTTCCCGCGGCGGTAGGTCACCGTCCCGAGCGCGCCCATCTCGACATCGCCCCGCACCAACTCGACCCCCAACGAACTCCCCGGCTCGACGGGGGGCGGGGTAAAGTCCCGGCTCCCCCCGTAGCCCTGCGTCGGGATCACGTTGTACCGGCCCAGCACCCGGGTGGCCAGCGTGAACGCCGCCGGCGTGACGCCGGCCACGAACAGGGGGACCGCCGCCGGCGAGGCGGCGATCGTGCGCGGCAGCGGCTGCGCGTTGTAGGCGCGCGCATCCGCCGGGGATTCCATCAGGACCACGCGGGAGATGGCCCCCGCGGCGGTGGGGATCGGCGCCGCGGCATCGAAGATGCGCAGCCCCCGGCCCTCCTGCGCGCCCGCGCCGCTCGCGGCGCCCGGCTGCGCGAGGAGCTTCAGCATCTCTTCGATCGGCGTGGCCAGGCTCAGGTTGGAATCCCGGCCGGCGAAGTGGAATCCGTAGCCCAGCGCCCCGATGATTCCGCCGTTCACGAAGACGGGGCTTCCGCTCATGCCCTCCGCCGTGCCTCCGGCCTCGTCGATCGCCGGGCCGGTGGCCCGGAAGAGGATCAAGTCGCTGGCCGGGCCGCC
>VBAN01000030.1:4596-12000 GCA_005882445.1 Candidatus Segetimicrobium genomatis
GGGCCGCCTTTGAGGATGCCCAGGATCTGGACGTCAAACCGCTCGATCGTTGTGCCGCGAAGGACGGTCAGGCCGTACCCGGCCATGCCCGGCCGCACCTGGCTCAACGGCGTGATCGCCGGAGCATCGGACGGCGCGGCGCTCCCCACCGGCGTTCCACCGAGGGTGATGGCCAGGATCGCCAGAGCCCCCCGCAGGTTCCGCACCTTGGCCTCTCCCCTCCCCGCTCGGCCCGCGCCGGGGCCGCCGTCCCATAAAAAGGCCGAGGGGGACCCTCCCCCTCGGAACTCCCTGCGCGCCAGCCCTCACTGGGGCTGGATCGCGGCGACAACATCGCCGATGTTGACGTGGTCTCCCGCCCGTACCGTCACCTGCACCACCTGGCCGTCGACCGGGGCGACCGCCGCGGGACCGGCCGCGCCCGAGCTCGTCCCCCGAAGGAAGACGATCGGATCCCCCTGTTTGACCAGCTGGCCCACCTTGGCCAGTTGCAGCGGCAGGACCTCTCCCGAGATGACGACGCGGACGAGCACCGTCGGCCGCTGCTGGGCGGTGGCCGGGATCAGCACGATGGCGGCAAGCGCCGCGACTGCCAGGACAATGTTGAAGGTCCGGAAGGTCCGCACGGACGCCATGCGCCATCACCTCGCTATGCCAGCCAATTATAGGCGCGCCCCGAAGGGAGTGTCAAACACCGGCCCCATGCGCCCACCCGGGGCGGCCCCTCACCATCTATGAGTACCCATCTGTCGTGCCGGCAAGCGGTGTGCGCCGAGCCGAGTCTGCCGAGCCGGCTCACCGCGAGCGCGACTGCCGGCCGCGCGCCTTGGCCCCCGCGAGGACCTTCCGCGCGGTGCGCGACGGCGCCGCTCTGTTGCTTACGACGAACTCCGCCGGGGGGTTCCGGGCCAACCCGAAAAAGTAGCGCAGGCCTCCCACGATCCGCCCGGCGGCCCGCCCATCCCCGTACGGGTTGCGCGCCCGGCTCATCCGCGCATAGGCCGCGGGATCCGTGAGCAGCCGCGCCGCCACCTCCACGATCCGGGCCCGGTCCGTTCCCACAAGATGCGCCGTGCCCGCGGTGATGCCTTCGGGCCGCTCGGTCGTCTCCCGCAGGACCAGCACGGGACGGCCGAGCGCAGGCGCCTCCTCCTGGATGCCTCCGGAATCGGTCAGAATGAGCGTCGCGGCCTTCATGCAGGCCACATTCGCCGCGTAGTCGACGGGCTCGCAGAGGTACGCGCGCGGGTGGCGCCCGAGGAGCTCGTGCGCCGGGCCGGCGACGACGGGATTCGGGTGAACGGGAAAGACCAGGTCGAGATCCGGAAAGCGATCGAGGATGTCGCGGACGGCGAAAAAGATCCGTCGCTGGGGCTCCCCCCAATTCTCACGGCGGTGCGAGGTGAGCAGCAGCACGCGCCGGCCGGGCCGGTTCAGCACGGCCGCGAGCGCCGGGTCCGCCGGCGGGCGGTCCCGCCGCGCCACGTCCAGCAGCGCGTCGATCACCGTGTTGCCGGTGACCAGGATGCGCGCCGCCGGCACCCCTTCCGCCATCAAATTCCGGCGGGCCTGTCGGGTCGGCGCGAAGTGCATGTCCGCCAGCACCGTGGTCATCCGCCGGTACATCTCCTCGGGGAACGGCTGGTACTTGTCGTCGGTCCGCAGGCCGGCCTCGACGTGACCCACCGGGATGCGCTGGTAGAACGCGGCCAGCGAGCCGACGAAGCTCGGCGCCGCGTCCCCCTGGACAAGGACGAGATCGGGGGCCACGCGGGGGAGGATCGCCGACAGCCCCTCCAGGGTTCGCACCGTGATATCGGCCAGGGACTGCTTCTCGGTCATGATCCCGAGATCGTGGTCGGGCGTGATGGCGAAGAGCCGGAGCACCTGATCCAGCATCTCCCGGTGCTGTGCGGTGACCGCGACGACCGGCGTGAACTCGGCGGGGGCGGCGCGGAGCGCCTGCACCACCGGGGCCATCTTGACGGCGTCAGGCCGGGTGCCGAACACGACCATGACCGTCCGCGGGCGAGCGGTGGTCACGTGGAGGAGTTGTGACGCCCGTCGGCCGACGCGGGCCGCGGCGCGGACAGCAATCCGGTGCGGCTCGCGCCGAAGGCCAGCGCCGCCAGCAGAAACCCCAGCACGGCGACGAGCGAGAACCGGTGGATGCCGCTCGCCAGCAACGCCGCGACCCCCAGGATGCCGGTCACCAGGTACAGCACGACCGTGGTCTGCCGCTGGCTCAGCCCGCGCCGCAAGAGGCGGTGGCGGAGGTGCTCGGTATCGGCCTGGAAGATCGGCCGGCGCGTGCGCCAGCGGCGCGTGATGGCCAGCGCGGTGTCCAGCACCGGCACGCCGAGGGCGGCGAGCGGGACGAGCAGCGCCAGCGCGGTGTAACTCTTGTAGGCGCCGAGCACGGAGAGGCCGGCCAGGAGGTACCCGAGGAGCATCGATCCGGTATCGCCCAGAAAGATCCGCGCCGGATTGTAATTGTATGGAAGGAACCCGAGCGTGCTGCCGATCAACGCCGCCGCCAGCATCGCCGTGGGGACGTCCCCGTCCGCGGAGGAGGCGAGGAGGACCGTGCCGCCGGCGATCGTCGCGATCCCCGTGGCGAGCCCGTCAATGCCGTCGATGAGGTTCATGACATTGGACAAGGCCACGAACCAGACGGTGGTCAGCACCAGACCAAAGGGCCCGAGGAAGATCATCCCGCCCATTGGGTTGGTCAGCACGTCCATGCCGATGCCGAACTGGAGGGGAATCACCGCGGCGGCGACCTGGCCGAGCAGCTTCTGCAGCGGCGAGACGCCCCAGGTGTCGTCGATGATGCCGACCGCCGTGATCAGCGTCGCCCCCAGGAGCAGCCCGATGATCGGGCGGTCCACCCCGGGGACATAGGGCACCGTCAGCACCACCTGCTGCGCCTCGACGGCGATGCGGACCGCGTGCGCCAGCGGCAGGCCGGCGAGCACGGCGACGAGGAAGCCTGTGTAGATCGCGATGCCCCCAAGGCGCGGGATCGGGGTGCGGTGGATGTGCCGGCCGCCCGGCTGCGCCAGCACCCGGAACCGGACCGCGGTCCAGAGCACCAGCGGGGTGACGGCGTAACTGATGACCAGGCCGATCGCGGCGGCCACGAGGAAGCTGGAGATCAGCATACGGCGCGGAGGCCGACGGGCCGGCTCACTCCCCTTCGGCGGCCGACTGCCTGGCCCGCGGCGGCTGCCCGAACAACTCGCTCACCGACTGGTCCGCGTGCACGCGCCGGATCGCCTCCCCCAGCAGGCCGGCGACCGAGATCACGGTGATCTTTTCGGTCCGCTTCTCCGGCGGCACCGGAATGCTGTCCGTGACGATCAACTGGCGGATCGGGGACCGCAGGATGCGGGCGGCGGCCAGCGGCGAGAGGATCGCGTGGGTGCAGCAGGCGTAGACTTCGCGCACCCCGCGCCGCAGCAGGGCCTCCGCGCCGAGCGCCAGGGTGCCCCCGGTATCGATGATGTCGTCCACGAGGATGGCCGTCCGCCGGTACACCTTGCCGATGACATGGACCACCTCGGCGACCTGGTTCGGACGATCCCGCCGCTTGTCGATGATCGCCAGCGGGGCCCGCAGGTACTCCGCGAACTCCCGCGCCCGCTTCACCCCGCCGATGTCCGGCGAGACGACCACGATGTTCTCGAGCGAGAGCCGCCGGAAGTAATCCCCGAGAATCATCCGGCCGGGCAGGTGGTCGAGCGGGATATCGAAGAACCCCCACAACTGCCCGGCATGGAGATCGAGCGTGAGGACGCGGTCCGCCCCCGCGGTCGTCAGCAGGTTGGCCACCAGCTTGGCCGAGATCGGCTCCCGCGGCTTCATCTTGCGATCCTGACGGGCGTAGCCGAAGTACGGGATGACGGCCGTGATGCGGGCCGCGCTGGCGCGCCGCACCGCATCGATGATGACGAGGAGCTCCATCAGCGTCTCGCTCGCGGGCGGGCAGGTGGGCTGGACGATGAACACGTCCTCCCCGCGGACGCTCTCCTCGATCCGGACGCCGATCTCCCCGTCGGCGAAGCGGAAGACGTCGATCGCGCCCAGCGACAGCTCGAGGTAGGCGGCGATCCCCCGGGCGAGATCCGGGTTGCTCGTTCCGCCGAAGACCCGGATCCCCGAGGCCGCCATGTGCCCTCCCGACCTACCGCTTGCCGTCGAGGACGCGGATCACGCGGGCAGGAACCCCCACGACCACGCTGCGCGGCGGGACATCCTTGGTGACCACCGCCCCGGCGCCCGTGATCGCACCCCGGCCGATCCGGACCGGCGCGACGAGCATCGAGTCGCTGCCGATGTAGGCGCCGTCCCCGATGGTGGTGCGATGCTTTTTGCGGTCGAGCCCGTAGTTGCAGGTAATCGTGCCGGCGCCGATGTTGACGTCGGCCCCGATCCAGGCGTCCCCCAGGTAGCTCTTGTGATGGACCTTCGTTCTATCGCCCACCCGCACCTGTTTCATCTCGGCGTAGTTGCCGATCTCCACGCGACGGCCCACCACGGTGCCGGGACGCAGGTGCGCGTACGGCCCCACCACCGATCCATCCCCAATCCGCGCGCCCTCCAGCGACGAGTCCTGGACGCGGGCCCCCCGCGCCACCACCGAGTCGTGGATCCGGGCGCCGGGGCCGATGACGCAGTCCGGGCCCACCACGGTCCGCCCGGTCACGATCGTCATCGGGTGGATGACGGTCTCGCGTCCGATCCGGACGGTCTCGTCGATGAACGTGGTCGCGGGGTCGACCACGGTCACCCCGGACTCCATCAGGCGCTGAAGGATCCGGCGGCGCACGGCGCGCTCCGCCTCGGACAATTCCTCGCGGCTGTTGACCCCGATGGCCTCGTCCGGGTCGGTCACCGTGACCGTGACCACCAGGCCGTCTTGGGCCAGCAGGTTCACCGCGTCGGTCAGGTAGTACTCGCGCTGGCGGTTGTTCGCGCGGATCCGCCGGAGGGCCCGCCGCAACTCGGGCACGCGGAAGCAGTAGACCCCGAGATTGACCTCCCGGATCGCCCGCTCCTCGGGGGTGGCGTCCTTGTCCTCCACGATCCGCACAAACCGGCGCCGGTCATCCCGAACGATTCGGCCGAAGCGATGGTCGTGCTGGACGATCGTGGTGGCCAAGGCGGCGACGACATCCCCGCGCACCGCCCCGCCCAGCGCTCGAAGTGTCGCCGGCGAGACGAGGGGCATGTCCGCGTAGGTCACGTACGTCAACCGGTGCCCGCGCAGTCCGGGCAGCGCCTGGGCGACGGCGTGTCCGGTCCCGAGCGGCCGGCGCTGCACGGCGTAGCCGACGCGGGACCCCAGCGCCGCGCGCAGCGCGGCGCCGTCTCTTGCAACGACGAGGACCGGGCGCTTCACTCCCGCGCGGCGCGCCGCGGCTGTGGCGTACGACACCATCGGGCGTCCGCAGAGGGGATGCAGGACCTTGGGGAGGTTCGACTTCATCCGCGCGCCTCGGCCTGCGGCCAGAATCACGGCAGCCGGCTGCTCCACCTTCCCGCCTCCCCGACCCTTCCCGGGAGCATTCGCGGCGGGGCAACGCGGCCCCTGCCGTCGCCGAGGTCCGCGCACCCGGCGGAACGCGTCGACCACCTCGGGATCGAACTGGGCCCCCGCGCACCGGCGCAACTCGGCGATGGCCGCCTCGTGGCTCCGCGCCTTCTTGTACGGCCGGTCGTCGGTGATGGCGCTGTAGGAGTCCACCACGGCCAGGATGCGCGCGCCGAGGGGGATCTCCTGCCCCCGCAGTTTGTCCGGATATCCGGTGCCGTTCCACTTCTCCTGATGGTGCCGGACGATCCTGGCCACGCCGCGCATCCGATCCGTCGAGGCGAGGATCTCCTCCCCGATGACGGGATGCTGGCGCATCACCACCCACTCCTCTTCGGTGAGTTGGGAGGGCTTTCGGAGAATCTCGTCGGGCACACCGATCTTGCCGATGTCGTGGAGCAGGGCGCCCCAGCGGATCTCCTGGACCGCCGCCTCGTCGCATCCGAGCGCGCGGGCCACTTCTTCGGCCCACACCGCGATGCGCTCGCTGTGACCCGACGTGTAGTGGTCACGCGCGTCCATCGTCCGGGCGAGGCTCAAGACCATCTGCAGATAGGAATTCTCGAGGTTTTGGAAGAGCTTGGCGCGGCGGACGGCCGTGCCCCCGATGTCGGCGATCCCCTCCAGGAGCCGTATCTCGGGGTCGGCGAACGGACGGGCGGCAGGCCCCCGGTCCCGGCCGAGGGCAAGCGTCCCGATGATCTCGGTCTCCGACCGCAACGGCACGATGGCCGCCGGGCCGATCGATCGGTAGGCGTTCAGCCAGACGGGCAGCGGCTCGCCGCCGAGGTTGTCCGTGCGGTACGGCGCGCCGGTTTCGGCCACTCTGCCAAACGCGCTGCCGGAGGTGGGGAACGCCTCGCCCCGCGCTTCCGGCGGCAGCCCCGCCATATACACGCACTTGAATCCCGCGCCCTTGGGTTCGAGCAGGAACAGCATTCCCTTCTCCGCGCGGAGGAGGTCCATGGCCTGCCCGACCAGGATCGGATAGATCGCCTCAGGGTTCTGGGCGACCCTGAGCCGCTTGCTCAGGCCGAAGAACACCTCCAGGTCGGCCGCCCGCTGGGCCTGCTCATCGTACCGCCGGCCGTTGTCGATGGCGTCTGCTGCGGCCAGGCAGAACGCCCGGAACGACTCCTGCTCGATCTCGGCCCACTTGCGCGGGGCGTTGTAATAGCAGCTGACGAGACCGAGGATCTCCCCCTCGCGGGTGAGCGGCCAGTTGGCCAGGGCGCGGTACCCTTCGACCTGGGTCAACTTCGGGACCACCGCGCCGTGGGGCAGCGCCGCCACGTCGCTGTAGAGGAGCGGGGCGGAGCCGTCGATCCCGCGGCCGGAGATCTCCAGGAAATCAGGCTTGGTCCAATCCATGATGCGTCCGTCGGCGATCGCCTTGGCGTAGCGCATCACCTGCGCGACGTAGGCCTCGGACAGACCCCGAGACCAGGGACACGTGACGGCTCCGTCGGGCTGCCGCAGGTACACCGCGGCGCGGTCGGCCTTGCCGAGCGAGAGCGCGGCCTCCCCGACGGTCTTCATCACCTCGGCCGAGGGCGCGAGGCGGCTGAGCGCTCTGCTCACAGAGGCCACGTGGGTCTGGATCTGAAGGCGGTTCCTGATCTCCAGCACCGTTGACATGTCGGTTGCCGATGACCCGGCCACCGAGATCAGGTTGGGAGCCTCCAGCAGCGAAGGCAGCAGCGATGAGACGACCGGGACGTCGATCGGCGCCCCGGCCTTGGTCCGCGGACGCCCCGCCGCTTCCGCGGCGTCGGACGGGACCGCTCCGCCGCCCAGGGCGAAGGGCA
>VBAN01000207.1:0-4747 GCA_005882445.1 Candidatus Segetimicrobium genomatis
TCCTCACCGACGATGCTCGCGACATGCCTCTCATACGCTCGAGGCGCGTACTGCCCCGGATACATCCGCCTGTAGAGCGGTAATAGATCGGGGTAGTGCTGGGCCAGGAACTGCATAAAGCTATCCTTTGTCACTTCACCGAGATAGAGCACGCGGTGGCCGACGAACGCCGCCCCGGCGGCGCGCGCCGCGCGGATCACGGCAGAGAGGCTCTCCGGCCGGTCCGTGAGGCCCGGGAGAACCGGCGCGAGCAGCACGCCGGTGCGAATACCGGCGGCCGCAAGCTGCTCGACCGTGCGCAGCCGGTGCGCGGGCGAGGCCACCGTCGGTTCGATCTGACGGGCCAACGCCGCGTCCGTGGTGGCGATGCTGACGCACACCGTGACGTCGACGCGGCCCGCCATGGTGGTCAAGATGTCGAGATCGCGCAGGACCAGGGGGGATCTCGTCACGATCCCGACCGGTGTGCGGAAGTCCCTGAGCGCCTCGAGAATGCCCCGGGTAATGCGGTACCGCCGCTCGGCGGCCTGGTAAGGATCGGTCGCCGTCCCCAGGGCCACCTCCTCGCGCCGCCATCCCGGCCGGCTCAACTCCCGCCGCAGCACCTCCGGGGCGTTGATCTTGACGAAGATCTTTGATGACCACTGATTCACGCCATCTTCGTCGAGGAACCAGTGCGTCCGCCTGGCGTAGCAGTTGTGGCTGATCACTCCGTTCGCGATGAAGTCGCCTGTGCCCGTCGTGATGTCGAAGAGTTGGCGGACCCCGACGGGTTCGATCTCAACGACGCGCAGGCGGGCGTTGTGCTTCACCGCCTGCCCTTCGATGTCGCGTTTACGGCTGATCGCGGGATCGACTGTGTGGAAGAAGCGGAGATGTTCCCGGAGTCCCCCGCGGAGCCTCACGACTTTGAGCGGTTTCAACCGTGGTCTGGAATACCACTCGATAGCAAAAGAAAAACCTAGCTTCTCAAGACAGCGCATCGTGCAGTTGATGATCAGCGGATTCGTGTTGCTGATGCGCAGAATGCGACTATTGTGGTTTCCCTTATTGTAGCCGCCCTCCGCGTCGAAAATTCCCGCGAGGAATCCGCGCTGCCAGTCCGGCGAGAGAGCAATCGGCCAAGCCACGACCCTCTCGATTTCCTCGACGCGGCTGCGGGCATGTGTGGCAATAGCATTCACGGCCCGCACGCCTCGCACACCCGCCCTGGCATGTAGAAAGACGGAACACCGGGTGGGAACCGCGAAGTCGAGTAAATACTCCTGCGCCCGTTCCAGCGCCTCTCCATCGGTAAGTGCCAGCCGGAACCGGTACACGTTCCCGGAAGAGCGCCCTTCCCGTTCATACTCATTGAGCTCGAGCCACGCGTCTCCACGTATCAGGCCGCAGAGATAGCCGCGTTTGTAGTCAATCGTCCTTTGGGGCGGAGCCGCAAACTTGCCGGTCCCCATAAGCTTGTTGTTTGTTGTCAGGTGGGGCCGTGTCATCGGGCCTTGCTCTGCGCCAATGACAAACTTCCAGCCTCTCGTGGTCAAGAAGCGGTGATCCCCGCTTGCAACGAGCTGCGTCCCATCCTCGAGCGTGATGCGGTAGGCCGGCCTTTCAACGCTCCAGTGGTTCAGCACGAATGTGCGGGTGTAGCGTCGGTAATTCCCACGCTTCACAGTCCCGTAAATCTGATCGCCGATGCGGATTTCCTCAAGAGGCTTCGTCGTCCCATCGGCTATGAGGATGGGAGTGTCCGCGGATTGACAGAACTGGCAGGCATGGCTGCATCCCCGGTAGGGATTAATCGACCACTTGAAAGGCATCCCCTCGACCCGGTTGAGGACGGATTTTGCCTCGCTCTCGACGAACTCAATGGACGCGGACATACCGTTACATTAATACGAACATACGTTCGAGTCAATAGGCCGGTCCCCAGGCACAGGATGAGGTGCTTCCGTGAAGGCCATTGACCTCTACCCCTACTGGCGCGATAACAGGGCCCTCCTGGCTCAGGTCGCCGGCGTGCTCCGGGACGAGGATCTTGATTTTCGGCCCCGACCCGAGCTTCGATCCGCCGGAGACGTGCTCCGGCATGTCATCACTTCCGAGGAATACTGGTGGCGTGGAGGCATCCAGGGCGAACCCTACGACAAATGGCGCCCTCCCGATTGGGATCGCCTCGGCGACGAGGAGAAGGCCGAGCACCGCAGGCGCCGCTTCCCGACGGTAAAGTCGATCCTCCAGGGAATGGAAGCCGCCCACGCGCCGGTGGAAGAATTCCTGACCGGCCTGGATGCGGCGGACCTGTGCTTGAAGCGCCGCGCGACCTGGGGTGAGGAAAATACCCTTCGGTGGATGTGCTGGCATCTCGTCGAGCACGACCAGCACCATCGCGCCCAGATCTACACCCGCCTCCGCATGCTCGGACACCAGCCGCCTCAGATCTGGCCCAGGCCGCAGGTGATGAGCCGCTCTCCTGCTGTTCGCTGGCAGGGCGGGGAGGTGGCGATCTCGGACATCGTGCCATTCTGGAAGCAGGTCAACGCCCAACTGCGCGACGCGGTCGGCAGGCTCTCCGATGCCGACCTGACCTTCAGCCCCGCTCCCGGCCGCCCGACGATCCACGACCTCATCCTGCACATCTTCATCTGGGAGGACTTCCTGATCCGTCAGAACCTGGGGCACCAGATGGGGACCGCGAGCGGCAAGATCCAGGGGTGGTTCTGGAAGTCAGAGGTCCCGGAACTGGCCAAGAACGTCGGACCGACCTTTCCTACCGTCGGGTCGCTGCTCGAGGCCATGGATGCCGTTCACGCGTCGACCCGGGCGTTTATCGAGGGGTTCCCCCCGAGCGACCTGGGCCGGACCCTCGAGACCCCGTCTGGCCCCGAGACGGTCCACCACACCCTCTGGTATGCGCGCGAGCACACCATCCACCACCGCGCGCAGCTCTTTTTCCGGATGCGCCTGGCAGGACGCGTGCCCCCAGAGATCTGAGCCTGCGGCCGGTCAGAGGATTGCCGACTCGCGGTACTCCCCGAACACCGCCCGGAAGACGTCGCAGATCTCACCGAGCGTCACCCGCGCCTTCACGGCGTCGACGATCGCCGGCATGGTGTTGCCGCCCTGCTCCGTCACCCGGCGCAGCGCGTCGAGGGCCCGGCGGGCGGCTCCCTGATCGCGCGCCGCCCGGAGGCGGGCGAGCCGCTCGATCTGCCGCCGCTCCACCTCCGGATCGATCTTGAGACGAGTCACGGAATGGACTTCGGGGGCCACGAACTCGTTGACCCCGACGACGATCCGCTCCTTCCGCTCCAACTCCTGCTGGTACTTGTAGCTGGCTTCCGCGATCTCCCGCATCGGATACCCGCGCTCGATCGCCGCGAGCATCCCGCCCATGCCGTCGATCTTGGCGATGATGGCGGCGGCCTCCGCCTCCATCCGGTTGGTGAGGTCCTCGATGAAGTACGCGCCGCCCAGCGGGTCGACCGTATCCGCCACCCCGCTCTCGTGGGCGATGACCTGCTGGGTCCGCAGCGCCAGCGTCACGGCCTCCTCGGTGGGCAGCGCGTAGGTCTCGTCCATCGAGTTGGTGTGGAGCGACTGACAGCCGCCCAGCACGGCGGCGAGCGCCTGGAGGGCCGTCCGCACCACGTTGTTGAGCGGCTGCTGGGCGGTCAGGCTGACCCCGGCGGTCTGGGCATGGGTCCGCAGCATCCAGGACCGCGGGTCCTTGGCCCCAAACCGCTCCCGCATGATCCGCGCCCACATCCGCCGCGCCGCCCGGAACTTGGCGATCTCCTCGAAGAAATCGTTGTGCACATCGAAGAAGAACGACAACCGCGGGGCAAACGCGTCGACCTCCAGGCCCGCCTCACGGCCCGCCTGCACGTAGGCGATCCCGTCCGCCAGCGTGAACGCCAGCTCCTGAACCGCCGTCGCCCCCGCCTCCCGGATGTGGTAGCCGCTGATGCTGATCGTGTTCCACCGCGGCACGTCGCGGGTCGCGTAGACGAGGATGTCCTGGATCAGCTTCATGCTCGCCCGCGGGGGGACGATCCACTCCTTCTGGGCGATGAACTCCTTGAGCATGTCGTTCTGGATCGTTCCGCCGATCGCGGCGGGGCTGATCCCCCGGGACTCGGCGACCGCGACGTACAGCGCCAGGAGCACGTTGGCCGGCGCGTTGATGGTCATCGACGTCGTCACCCGATCGAGCGGGACGTCGCGCAGCAGGAGCGCCATATCCTCCACGCTGTCGATCGCCACCCCTTCCCGGCCCACCTCCCCGGACGACCGGGGGGAATCCGAATCGTAGCCCATCAGGGTCGGCATGTCGAAGGCCACCGAGAGCCCGGTGACCCCCTGGCCGAGCAGGTAGTGGAACCGCGCGTTGGCGTCCTCGGCCGTGCCGAACCCCGCAAACATCCGCATCGTCCACAGCCGGCCCCGGTACATCGTCGGGTGGATCCCGCGGGTCAGCGGGTACTCGCCCGGCAACCCCAAGTCCCGCCCGGCGTCGAGACCGGCGAGGTCGTCGGGACCGTAGAGGCGGAAGACCTCGAGATCCGAGAGGGTCGTGAACCGCTCCGCCCGCTCGGGCTGGCGGGCCAGGGCCTGGCGCAGAGTGGTCTCCTCCCACCGCTTCCGCGCCGCGGCGATGCGCTTCCGCGCGGCCTCATCCATGAGACGCTCCTCGCAGGCTGCGGACCTCTTCGGTCAGGAGGGGGACGACCACAAACAGGTCCCCGACCAC
>VBAN01000207.1:5017-6771 GCA_005882445.1 Candidatus Segetimicrobium genomatis
GGCCCTCGGAGCCCCCGGCCCCCGGACACGATGATGTCCGCCTCGGTGAGCGGCAGCGTCTCCCGAGCGATCGCCTTCACCTCGAGCACCTGGGTTCGGATCGACGCAGGATCGAGGGCGACCGAGATCGGCAGCACCTCGGCCACGCGCGACGGATCCGGCTGAGGAGGCGCGAAGATATTGGGCAGCACGACGGCGATGCGGATCCCGTCTCCCCGAAACGCCACCCGGGCGATGGCCTTCCGCGTCATCACCGGCCGGGTCGCCTCGACCCCGCCGTCCACCACCTCGACCGTCGCGCAATCCGTGACGATGCCGGCCCCGAGCCGGGCGGCCAGCCGGGGAGCGAGATCCCGGCCCATCGCGGTGCTGCCGATCATCAAGAGGAACGACTCCTCGACCGAGACAACAGGCTCGATCACGGCGGCGTAGGCGTCCGTCGTGTACTGCCCGAGGAGTGGATCATCGGCCACCCTGACCACATCCGCGCCGTACGCGGCCAGTTCTTGGGCGGCACCCGCGATCCCGGAGCCGAGCGCCAGGGCCACCACCTGGCCCCCCGCCTCCTGCGCCAGGGCGGATGCCTTTCCGAGCAACTCGTAGGTGATCTTGCGGGGACGCCCCCCGGCGTACTCGGCCAGCACCCAGATATCGCTGCTCATGGCTTCCTCGTGGAGGAGCCGCACCAGTTCCTTGACCATCTCCGCGGGCTCCCCCTGGAGGATCCGGCCTGCCCGGCGCTGCGGAGGCGGGCTCAGGTCGAGGACTTCCACGCGGGCCGCGGCCACGCCGACCTCGCCGGGCGCCAGCCCGAGGTCGCCCAGCGTCTTCGTGGTCACCGGCGTGCGCTTGGCCTTCATGATCCCCGGAAGCGACGGATACCGCGGTTCGTTGATGCTGCGCTCGACGGTGATCACGGCCAGAAGCGCCACCCGCAGCACCTCGATCGCGCCCTCCGCCTCGCGGTGCACCGTCGCGGCCCCATCGCCCAACTCCAGCTTCGTCACGGCGGTCGCCTGCGGGAACCCGAGGAACTCGGCGAGGGCCGGACCCACGATGGCCGCGTTGTCGTCGGTCGCCAGTTTCCCGCAGAGGATGAGGTCGTAGTGCTGCACGCTGATCGCGGCCGCGAGCGCCGTGGCCACGCCGAGATGATCCGCGCCCTCGAGGGCCGGATCCACGATGTGTACCGCCGCGTCGGCCCCCATCGCCAGGCCGGAGCGCAGCGCCAGGGCCGCCCGGGCGGGACCGGCGG
This sequence comes from Candidatus Segetimicrobium genomatis, assembly GCA_005882445.1. Taxonomy (GTDB): domain Bacteria; phylum Sysuimicrobiota; class Sysuimicrobiia; order Sysuimicrobiales; family Segetimicrobiaceae; genus Segetimicrobium. The sequence goes on from VBAN01000207.1 coordinate 6,273, forward strand.
TCAGGAGCGTGACCGTCCCCCCGAGGCGCTCCTTGATCCGCAGCGCCTCTTCGACCCCGTGCTCGTCGTAGTAGTTCATGACAAACGGGAGTCCGCTCTCGTCGATCCCGTGCCGATCCGCCCGGATCCGGAGGACGCTCCTCTGTTGTCCGGCTCCTCCGGGCGGGATGCCGCGGACCTGTTATGACGCGCCCAGGATCTGGCGCGCGATCACCATTCGCTGGACCTCGGACGTCCCCTCGTAGATCTCGGTGATCTTGGCGTCGCGGAAGTGGCGCTCCACCGGATACTCCTGTATGTACCCATAACCGCCGAAGATCTGCACCGCCTGCGTCGCCGCCCACATCGCGGTCTCAGACGCGAAGAGCTTGGCCATGGACGCCTCGCGCGTATGGCGCCGCCCCTGGTCCCGGAGCCATGCCGCGCGGTAGGCCAACAGGCGGCCGGCCTGGATCCGGGTCGCCATGTCGGCGATCTTCCACTGGGTCCCCTGGAAGGC
>VBAN01000208.1 GCA_005882445.1 Candidatus Segetimicrobium genomatis
CGTCGAGCTCGGTCGCCATGTCCGCGAGCATCCACTGGATCGCCTGGAACTCGGCGATCGGCTGACCGAACGCCCGCCGCTCCCGCGCGTAGGCCAATGACGCCTCGAGCGCCGCACGGCCGAGGCCCAGCGCCATCGCGCCGATCCCGATCCGGGCGCGCTCGAGCACGCGCAGCGAGTCCCGGTACCCTTCCCCCGGCGCGCCGAGCATCTGCTCTTCCGGGACCGCACAGTCCTCGAAGACGACCTCCGCCGTATCGCTGCTGCGCACGCCGAGCTTGTCCTCGTGCTTCCCGACACGCAGCCCCGGCGTCCCGCGTTCCACAATAAAGGCTGAGATGCTCCGGTGGCCCGCGTCCGGATCGGTTCGCGCCATGATGACGTAAACGCCGGCAAGGCTGCCCTGGGTGACAAACACCTTCGTCCCGTTGAGCACCCACCGGTTGCCCCGGCGCTCGGCCCGCGTTACCAGCGCCTTGGCATCGCTGCCCGAGCCGGGCTCGGTGAGGGCCCAGGCCCCGAGCGCCTCGCCGCTCACCAGCCGCGGCAGATAGGTCCGCTTCTGCCGCTCGCTGCCGGCGAGCACAATGTGGCCGGAGCACAGTGAATTGTGCGACGCCACGGTCAGCGCGACCCCGCCGTCACCCCAGGCGACGGCTTCGATGGCAAGCGCGAAGGCGACGGGGTCGAGGCCGGATCCGCCGTACTCCTGGGGGATCACCATCCCGAGGAGCCCCAGCCCCGCCAGTTTGGGCACGAGCGAAGCCGGAAACTTGCCCTCGGCATCCCAACGCCGGGCGTGGGGACGAAGCTCGCGCGCGGCAAACTCCCGAATGGTCTCTCTGATCAAACGCTGTTCTTCGGTGTAGTCGAATCGCACACTCAGCAGCCTCCGCGCGGCGCCTTCGAGCCATAGCAAAAGCCTCTCATGGCCTTCCATGAGAGGCTCAGGGTACCTCTCAAACTTGCCCCCCGGCGGGCGACAGACCGCGCCCGCCGCAGGGAGGGACGATCAGAACGGCGCGGCTTCGACCGCTTTGATCTCCATCATCGAGTACATGCACCCGACACAGGATCCGGCCAGCCGGATCTGCACGATCCCATCCACGATATCGATGAGCTCCAGATCTCCCCCGTCCTGCTGGACATAGGGGCGGATCTGGTCGAGCACCTTCTCGACCCGGGCGTGCAGGTCACCGCCTGCCTGGGTCCCGGTCTCCGCGGTCTGCTGGTCCATGCACGATTCCTCCGTCCGATAGGAGCTGCTACTGCGACTCCTGTTCCTCGCCGCAGGGGTCGGCATGCCCCGCGTCTCCGGCCGTCTTGAACGAATGTCCGCAGCCACAGGTGGACACCGCGTTGGGGTTGCGGATCGCAAAGCCGGTCGCCGTCACCGAGGTCACGTAGTCGATCTCCGATCCCGCCAGCACCCGTGAACTCGTCTTGTCGATCAGGAGGCGGACCCCGCCCCGCTCGATTACCTCATCGTCTTCGGCGGGGGCGTCCCACGTCATCCCGTACGAGAACCCGTCGCATCCGCCGGGCTGGACGAACACCCGGAAGCACAGCCCCTGATCCTCCTGCTCCGCCAGCATTTCCTTGAGCTTGGCGACCGCGCTGTCCGTCAGGCTGACCGTTGGACGACCGACCTCAAGAACCACGTGCTTCACCTCGTGTCATCGACGTATTCTGCATGGCCCTTTAATTGTACCAAACGCGTCCCCCGCTGTCACTCGGTCGGGTACTGGGCGTTGGCCCAGGCCAGGATCCCGCCGGTCAGGTTCAGGACCTTGTCGTAGCCCGCCTCTTGCAGCAGCGCGACCACCTTCGCGCTGCGCCCTCCGGAGCGGCAGTAGATCACCGCGGGCGTGTTCCTGTCGATCTCCTCAAGACGGGAGCGGACCTCG
>VBAN01000209.1 GCA_005882445.1 Candidatus Segetimicrobium genomatis
CGCGACCTCGACCGGGGTCGACGGTGGCAGCTTCCGCGCGTTCTGCGCGGGCAGGACCACGAAATCGGTAAACGCCCCGTCGCGGTCCACGCCGATGATCTGGAGCCGCTCGCAGATGTGCGGCTCACCCCGGCGGCAGGCCGGGCAGCGGCCGCAGTTGACATGCGATTCGCCGGACACGAAGTCGCCGGGCGCCACGCCGTGCGCGTCCGGCCCGATCTCGGTCACGGTGCCGCAAAACTCGTGGCCGATGATCACCGGCGGATGGAGGCGGGACGCCGCCCAGGGATCCCATCTCCAGATGTGGAGGTCGGTGCCGCAGATGCCGCCGGCCCGCACATGGACGAGGACCTGGCCGGGGCCGGGCTTGGGGATCGGCACCGAGCGGATCTCGAGGCCGGGACCGGCTGCGGGCTTGACCAGCGCCCGCATCGTGCCGACGCGCATCTAGCCGGTCGCCATTCCTTCTACGCCCAAACCAAGCAACAGTTGATTAACCCTCTCCGAGCAGTTCCATGAACCGGATGACCGTCTCGATCCCGCGGTAGAAGTTCGGCAGGTGGAACTTCTCGTTCGGCGAGTGCAGGTTGTCGTCCGGCAGGCCGAAGCCCATGAGCACGGGCGGCGCCTGGAGGACGTTCATGAACTCCGCCGCGACGGGCACGGTGCCGCCCTCGCGCATGAAGACCGGCGGCCGCCCGAAGACCTCCTGGAGCGCCCGGGCCGCGTGCCGGAGGGCCGGAGCGTCGGGGGAGAGCGCGAGCGGAGCCCCCGAGCCGAGCTGCCGGACCTCGACGCGGAACCCCGGCGGGGTGAGGCGCTGCACCTTCCGGGTGAAGGCGCGCAGCACAGCCTGCGGCCGCTGGTCGGTGACCAACCGCATGCTGATCTTCGCGGTCGCCCGCGCGGGGATGACGGTCTTGGCCCCCGGGCCCGTATACCCGCCGGCGATTCCGTGGATCTCCAGCGTGGGTCGCGCCCAGCGGCGCTCGAGAATGCTGTACCCCTCTTCGCCCGGCGCGACCTCGACCCCCAGGTCCTCGAGGTACGCTTCGTCCCGGAACCCCAATTGGTTCCAGGAGCTCCGCTCCGCCTCGCCGGGCGGCTGCACCGGAGCATAGTACCGCGGGATGGTGACGCGGGACTTGCGGTCCTTGAGCCCCGCGATGATGCGCGCCAGTCCCTCGAGCGGGTTGGGGGCGGCTCCGCCGAAGATGCCCGAGTGCAGGTCGCGGTCGGCGCCGTGGACCTCCACCTCGGTGTACACCATTCCGCGCAGCGCGGTCACCAGCGCCGGCCGCTCGGGGGCGAAAAAGGACCCGTCGCAGATCAGCGAGAGGTCCGCCCGCAGCTGCTGCCGGTGCTTCTTGATGAAGGGAATCATCCGCGGGCTGCCGATCTCTTCCTCGCCCTCGATGAAGAACTTCACGTTGAGCGGCAGCCGGCCGGCGGCTTTCAGGAGCGACTCCACGGCGAAGACCTGGATCAGCAGCTGTCCTTTGTCGTCGGAGGCGCCGCGCCCGTAGAGATTGTCCCCGCGCTGCGCGGGCTCGAACGGGGGGGAGGTCCACAGGTCGAGCGGATCGGGAGGCTGGACGGGTGGGTCTCGCTCGGCATGATCCGGGCGGCAAGCCCGATCCCGCTGAGCCGGCGCACCGCCCACTCGGCCGCGCGCGTCAGGTCGCCGTGGTGCTCCGGCAGCGTGCTGATGCTCGGGACGCGGACGAACTCCCGAAGCGCGTCGAGGAACTGGTCTCGGTGTTCCTGCGCGTAGGCCCGCGGCTTACCTTTGCTCCACTCCTCGCTTCGATCGGCTTCCATCGGCACCCCTCGCCCCGCTCAGGTGGAGACCACGCCGGTCAGCGCGCGGCGGTAATCGTCGATGGCCAGCCGGACGTCGCCCTGGCGGACGGCGATCGCATAGGCGATCAACCCCATCGTGGCGGCGACGGCCTCCTTGAGGCCGTGCACCCTGGGATCGGTCGCGAGGATGGTGTTCAAATCGTAGCACCGGCAGGCCTGGTACAAGACCCGGAACAACTCGATCTCTTCGGCCAGGGTCTCGGGCACCTCCGGGTGATGCCGCAGCGCGGGGTAGAGGACCTCGATGTTCCCCCCGACCTGGGCGGCCTCCGCCTCGAGCCGGTCGATGAACCTGCGTTCGGCCTCGTCGTCGACCGCCCGGTAGGCGTTGTAGGCCGTCTCCTTCTTGCCGTCCGGCGTTTCACCCCGCAGCAGGCGGCCGATGAACTTCTCGAGGGACAGGGACTCCAGCACCGTCCGGTCGCGCCGGTCCCGTTTCAGCAGAATGACGCTCCCCAGCTGCGTCGGCGCCATGGGATTCATCACCACCCGGTCGGGGGGAAGGATGTGCGTGATGTCGAGCATCGCCCGTCCGTTGTCGAACGCGACCAGCCGGGCAAGAATCGCCCGAACCTGCTCCCGGCTCATCCCCTGGAAGTAGTCGCCGGCCGGGCCCGGGTCGCGGCGGACATCGTCGGCCAGCGCGTCGAGCTCGGGTGCGTGATCATCGATGAATTTGCCGGAGACGTCCGGGACGTTCTCCAATCGAGACCGCAGCATCTCGTAGGCGGCCAGCGGGAAGCTGCTGACCAGATTGGTGCGGAGGTAGAAGATCTTTTCGCTCGTGTAGGCGTACGCCTGGACCGGCTGCGTCAGATCGAGCGCGCTCAAGGCGACCGTCGTCTCGCGGTTCTCGAGGTCGAGCCCGCGCGCCTGTCCGGACTCGCCCCGGTGTTCCTCCAGCCAGCGGAACACCCGGTAGCCGCGGACGGGCTCCCCGTGGGCCGGCGCCACCTCGAACGGGGCGATGCGGCGCCCATCCCTCGCGGCGCAGGTGTAACGGACGTACACCCAGTCGTCGGAGTGAAACCGCGTGTTGGGATAGGTGGCCTGGAGGCCGTAGGACGACGTACTCTTGCCGGTCCCCGTCGGGGCGATGTACAGCACCCCCTGCCCGTCTTTCTCCACGCAGGCGCCGTGGATGCTGTGGATCCCCCACTCTTCGGCCAGGACGCGTCCGACGGCGCCGAGGACCCACGACTTGAGCTGCCCGTAGTACGAGGTGTTGAAGAAGACGATCGTATTTGTCCCGCGGCTGTAGTAGGCGGCCTCCGGCTGCTCGGGGACTCCGCCCAGCGCGTAGACGGTCACCTGCGGCTGCCCCGGAGGCGCGTGGCCGGTGACCTGTTGCCACTCCTCGGGACTGTACCAGTTGAGCAGCCACTGCGCGTGCAGGTGAGGGGAGTTGGTGATCGCGCGGACTCGCACGCCGTGGATGATCACGTCCTGGAGCGCCAGGGCCTCCTTGACGCCGCGGCGGGTGATGTATTCCACGGCCGACTGCACCAGTTCATCCCGCCGCCCCGGGACGCGGTCGATGTTCTTGTCGTGGACGGCGGTGCGGGTCTTCGTCCGTGTGATGGTGTTGCTCGCACCGAGCGGGATGCCCGGCCACTCGGGGGCCTGTGAGTTAGGCGGAGGCGGAAACGTGAATTGCTCCACGAGGCGGCGTCCTCCCGCGAACGCGTCTATCCGAGGCGCCTGGGGCCATGCCAGGGCCGAAGCGGCGGCGTCGAGCGTACTCGCGTTTGCTCCCTGGCTTCGACGCAGCGCGCGGACAGACCTCCCCCCACCGATGTTACCGTTTCGTCACCGGCCTGTGACAGCCGCCCAACAGACCACCCCGAGGATGGTACTATGAGGTGGACAGCGGGGCAGGAGGACCGGGCCATGATCACAACCGTACAGAAGACGGAGCCTCAGGCGGGCGGCCGCATCTTGGTCGTGGACGACGAGCCGCACATCGTCGAGCTGGTGCGGTACAACCTGGTCCAGGAGGGATTCGAGGTGGGCGTCGCCCACGACGGGCACGAAGCCCTCGAGAAAGCGCGGACGGAGCCCCCGGACCTCGTGATCCTGGACCTGATGCTCCCCTACATCGACGGGCTGGAAGTGTGCCGCCAGATCCGCAAAGCCTCGTCGGTGCCCATCCTCATGCTCACCGCCAAGGACGGGGAGCAGGAGCGCGTGGTGGGATTGGAGCTGGGCGCGGATGACTACGTGACGAAGCCGTTCAGCCCCCGCGAGCTCGTGGCCCGCGTGCGCGCGATCCTGCGACGGACGGCCCGCGGGGCGGAGCGGGCCGGCGCGGATCCCCTCGCGATCGGCGGCCTCGCGCTCGACCCGACGACCCATGAGGTGCGGCTCTCCGGCCGCCCGGTCGACCTGACGACGAAGGAGTTCGACCTGCTCCACCTGCTGATGGGGCACCCGAACCGGGTCTTCACCCGAGACTTTCTGCTCGAGCACATCTGGGGCTACGACTACTTCGGCAGCACGCGAACGGTGGACATGCACATCAGCCGCCTCCGCGAGAAGATCGAAGACGACCCCAACCGTCCCACGTACATCGCCACGGTGCGGGGGGTTGGCTACAAGCTCAAGAAGGACCAGGGATGACCCGCAGCCTTCGCTGGAAGCTCACCGGGAGTTACCTGGTCCTCGTCCTCTTCTCCCTCGCGGTCGCCGCGGCCGTGCTCATCTCCCCGATCACGCACGTCTACCTCGACGCCTATCGGCGAAGCGTGCTGAACGAGGCGAAGTCCATCGCGCTGGTGCTCGGGGTGTATCAGGCCGAGGGCGCCAGCATCGACCGCCTCGACGATATCGCCAGCGGGTCCTCCTGGAGGGATGGCGTCTACGTGGGCGTCAAGGACGTCTGGGGACGGCCTCCGGCCACCGGCCGCTGGGCCGGGGTGGCCGCGGGGGCGGTCGCGCCCGAGATCGCCTCGGCGCTTGCGGGCACGCCCGCGACGGCGATCCGCCTCGATCCGGGCAGCCACGAAACGCGGATCTTCGCCGCCGCGCCGATGACCTCGCGCGGCGCCGTCACCGGCGTGGTGCAGGTCAGCATCCCCCGCCTGTGGGTGGATCAGGCGCTGGAGGAGGTCTGGAAGGCCCTCGGCGAGGCGCTCCTGGCCGGCGTGGCTGCCGCGCTGCTCCTGGGCACCTGGAGGGCGCGGGCGCTGGCCGCCCCCGTGCTCGAACTGGCGCGGGCCGCCAGGCGCATCTCCGCCGGCGACCTCGGCGCGCGCGCGTCGGTGCGCAGCGAGGACGAGATCGGCCAGCTCGCCGGCACGTTCAACGTCATGGCGGACCAGCTGCGCCAGAAGCTGGCGGCGGTGAGCGAGGAACGCAACAAGATCGAGGCGATCATCTCGAGCATGAGCGACGCGGTCGTCGCC
>VBAN01000212.1 GCA_005882445.1 Candidatus Segetimicrobium genomatis
AGTTGGCTAAGCGTCTGCAACACGCCGGAAGAGGTATCCCGGCGCCCCAGCGCGTATTCGTCCCGGGTCTATACGGCGGTCCCGAGGAGGCCTCATGAAGGTCTTCATCTCAGCGGACATGGAAGGCACGGCGGGTGTGACGGACTGGGACCAGGTGATGCCGGACAAGCCGGACTACGCGCGGTTCCGGCGGCTGATGACCGAGGAGGTCAACGCGGCGATCCTCGGCGCGCTCGAGGGCGGCGCCAAGGAGATCGTGGTCAATGATTCTCACAACACGATGCGCAACCTCCTCATCGAGGAGCTGCACCCCCAGGCCCAGCTCATCAGCGGCAGCCCCAAGCCGCGCAGCATGATGCAGGGGATCGACAACACCTTCGACGCGGTCTTAATCACCGGCTACCATGCGTCGGCGGGGACGCAGGATGGGATCCTCGATCACACCTACAGCAGCGCATCGGTCCGCCAGATCAAGCTGGGGAACCTGATCGTGGGCGAAGCGGGCCTCAACGCCGCGCTGGCCGGGTATTTCAAGGTTCCGGTCGCCCTTGTCACCGGGGACGTCACCGCGGTGGCGCAGACGAAGAAGCTCTTGCCGCAGGTGGAAGCGGTGGCGATCAAAGAGCCGATCGGCCGCCTCGCCGCCAGATCGTATCAGCCGGTCGAGGCGCGGCGGCGGATCAAGGAGGGCGCGACGCGGGCGCTGAAGCGGGCCAAAGACCTCAAGCCGCTGATCCTGCCGCGCCCGCTCACGATCGAGATCGAGTGGGCGTACACGGCTATGGCCGTTCGGTGCATGCTCATCCCCGGCACGACCCGGGTGCACCCCCGGACCGTGGCGTACAAGGCCCGCGACGTGGAACAGGCGTTCAGCGTGACGATGCCGTGCCTGGTGCTGGCCCGGTCCACCCTGTAGCGTCACGGCCGCGCCATTCGCGACCCTGGCCGCCGCCCTGGAAGAGGTGGCGGCGATGTCAGGGACGCAGGCCAAGGTCGATCGGCTCGGCGGGTACCTCGCCGGCCTGGAGGAGGCGGACCTCCGGCGCGCCTGCGGCTACCTGACGGGCGCCGCGTTCCCCGCCGGCGATCCCCGCCGGCTCCAGGTCGGCTGGGTGGCGATCGCCGACGTCTTGACGGAGATCACCGGGACGACCCAGGAGGATCTCCACGGCGTCTACCTGGCGCACGGGGACCTCGGCGCCACCGCTTCCGCCCTTTTCCAAGAGCATCCGCCCGCCCCGTCCCTCTTTCCCCGCCCGCTCACCCTGGAGGCGGTGGACGGCGCCTTCGGCGCCATCGCCGCGGCCCAGGGGCCCGCGTCCCGCCGGGCCAAGCAGTCGGTGCTCCGGTCGCTCCTGCGCGATGCGGCTCCCCTCGAGGCGAAGTTCCTGGTGAAGACCTTTGGCCGGGACGCGGACGCGGTCCGGCAGGCGGCGCTGCTCGTCGCCGATCCCGGGGAGGTGGCCGTGCGGGCCCGCGCGGGCACGCTCGACGGCGTGACGCTCACCTCCGGGTCCCCGTTTCGCTTCATGCTCGCGGGGTCGATCGCCACGCTGGACGAGGCGTTTGCCGGAGATGCGGCGCCGCTGTTGGTGGAGGACAAGTATGACGGCATCCGGGTCCAGGTCCACCGGAACGCCGGGCGCCTCGTCATCTATTCGCGGACGCTGGACGATGTCACCCGCGCCTATCCCGAGCTCCACGTGCCGCTCGAGGGCCTCGCCCGCGACTACATCCTCGACGGAGAGATCGTCGCGTGGCGGGAGGACCGGCCGCTGCCGTTCGGCCAGCTGCAGCGGCGGCTGGGCCGGCTCACCCCGGGACCGCTGGCCCAGGAAGTCCCGGTCGTTCTGATGGCGTTCGATCTGCTCCACCTCGACGGCAGGGACCTTTTACAAGATTCCCTGGAAGCGCGCCGGGCGGCGATGACGGGCCTGGCATGGGACGAGTCGGTCCGGCTGAGCCGGGCGGCCCCGGCGCGCACTCCCGCGGAGGCCGAAGCGCGTTTCCACGAGGCGCGGGAGGCGGGCCACGAGGGGATCGTGCTCAAGTTCCCCCAGGCCTCCTACCAGCCCGGCCGGCGGGGCCGGCTGTGGCTGAAGTGGAAGCCCGGGCTCGGCACCCTCGATGTGGTCGTGGTGGCGGCGGAGTACGGTCACGGAAAGCGCGCGCGGGTGCTTTCGGATTACACCTTTGCGGTCCGCGCCGGGCAGGGGCTGGTGACCATCGGGAAGGCCTACTCGGGGCTCACCGACGACGAGATCGCCCGCCTGACGGCGTGGTTCCTCGCCCACACCGTGGAGGATCTCGGCCGCGTGCGGATGGTCGAGCCTCGGATCGTTCTCGAGGTCGCGTTCGACAAGATCATGATGAGCGAGCGGCATACCTCGGGATTCGCCCTGCGGTTTCCGCGGATCGTGCGGCTGCGGGACGACAAGCCTCCCGAGGAGATCAACACACTCGCCGACGCGCAAGATCTCTATCGCAGGACCTCCGGGGCGTCCCCCCGCGAGCGGCGGGGAAAGGAGCGCCCTTCCGGGGCGTAGAACAGCACCCCATGTTGCGACCGGTTCGTCCCGGCGTCGGCCTGCAGATCGCGATGGCCGCCCTCCCGGTGGGGCTCGCGCTGTGGGCGGCATCCCTGGCCGGGGGCGCGCTCGCGGCCGCAGCCAAGGCGCCCCCGGCCGCCGCATCCCTTGTGGACGTCATCCGCCTCAACGGCGTCATCGCCCCCGCGACGGGCAGATATGTCGTGCGGGGGATCCGAGACGCGGAGCGGGACCGCGCGGAGGCGCTCCTGATCGAGATGGACACCCCCGGCGGCCTGCTCAAGTCCATGGATGACATCACGCGGGCGATGATCAACACCGATGTGCCGACGGTGGTGTACGTCTACCCGAGCGGATCCCGCGCCGCGTCCGCCGGCGTCTTCATCACCTACGCGGCGACCATCGCGGCGATGGCGCCGACCACGCACCTGGGCGCGGCGCACCCCGTGACGGCCGGCGGGGGAAGCCCGGGCGGCGAGGACAAGACGCTCATGACCAAGATCACAAACGACTCGGTCGCCGGGATCCGCGGACTCGCCGTCCGGCGCGGCCGGAATGCGGCCTGGGCGGAGAAGGCGGTGCGGGAGAGCGTCTCGATCACGGAGACCGAGGCATTGGCCCTCCATGTGATCGACCTCGTGGCGGTCAGTCCCCGGGACCTGCTCGCGAAGATCGACGGCCGGGAGGTCCAGACGCCGTCGGGCAAGCGCCGGCTGCACACGCGGAGCGCGCGGACGGTCGAGATCCCGATGGATCTGACCGAGCAGTTCCTGGCGCTGCTGAGCGACCCGAACGTCGGGTTCATCCTGATGACGATGGCGATCTACGGGATCATCTTCGAGTTGAGCAACCCGGGATCGGTCTTTCCGGGGGTGATCGGCGGGCTCGCCCTGATCCTCGCGCTGGCCTCGTTCGCCGTGCTGGAGGTCAACGTGGCCGGGCTCCTCTTGATCGGGTTTTCGCTCATCCTGTTCATCGCCGACATCAAGGTCCCGAGTCACGGCATCCTCACCGCCGGCGGCATCGTGTCGTTCGTCATCGGCTCGCTGCTCCTCACCGAGCGCCAGGCGCCATTTCTCCGGATCAGCCTGGCCCTCATCTTTGGGATGGCCGCCCTGACCGGCGGGTTCTTTGCGTTCGCGGTCGGCGCGGGGCTCCGGGCGCAACGCCGGAAGGTGCAGACCGGCAGGGAAGGATTGGTCGGGGCCATCGGGGTGGCGCGCACCCAGTTGAGTCCGGAGGGGACGGTCTTCGTCCAGGGAGAGATCTGGAGCGCGGACAGCCTCGACGGGGTGATCGCCGCGGGCGCCCGGGTGCGGGTGGCGCGCGTCGAAGGGCTGCGCCTGCAGGTGAATCGGGAGGAGGCATCGGCATCGTGAGCATCTACGGCCTGCTGGGCCCGCTGATCGTCATCGCCCTGGTCATCGGGTTCTCCCTGTTCTCATCCATCGTCAAGGTCGCCCGGGAATACGAGCGGGGCGTCATCTTCCGCCTCGGCCGCCTGGTGCGGGCGAAGGGACCGGGGCTGATCTGGCTGATCCCGATGGTGGATCGCATGGTCAGGATCGACCTCCGCGTCGTCACCCTGGATGTGCCGCGCCAGGAGATGATGACCAAGGACAACGTCCCGGTGACCGTCGATGCCGTGGTCTACTTCCGGGTCGTCAATCCGGAGGACGCGGTCGTCAAGGTCGAAAACTTCCAACGGGCCACGTATTTGGTCGCCCAGACCACCCTGCGCAGCATCCTCGGCCAGCACGAGCTCGATGAGCTCCTGAGCCAGCGGGACCGCATCAACCTGCAACTCCAGCAGGTGATCGACGAGACGACCGAGCCCTGGGGGATCAAGGTCGCCCTCGTCGAGGTGTGGGACGTGATCCTGCCGGACACCATGAAGCGGGCGATGGCGAGACAGGCCGAGACGGAGCGGGAACGCCGGGCCAAGGTGATCAACGCCGAGGGCGAGTTCCAGGCCGCGGAGCGCCTCGTGCAGGCCGCGGAGAAGATCTCGGTCCAGCCGGTGGCGCTGCAGCTTCGCTACCTGCAGGCGCTGGCCGAGATCGCGACCGAGCACAACTCGACCACGATCTTTCCGATCCCCATCGACATCATCACCCCCTTCCTCAAGAAGGCGATGGAAGACCGGAGCAAGTAACGGCCGGCCCCTCGTTCGCGATTTGCACGCGCACGGCCGAGGAGACCCGATCGCTGGGCGAGGCGCTCGGCGGCGCACTCCGGCGCGCGGCGGACTCGGGTGCGGGACCGGGGGCGGGACCGGCGGCGGCCCTCGGGCTGGCCGGCCCGCCGGGATCGGGGAAGACCTGCTTCGTGCAGGGGCTCGCCCGCGGCCTCGGGGTGTCCGGCGCCGTGCGCAGCCCCACGTTCACCCTCATCCACGAGCACAGGGGGCCGGTGCCGCTCTATCACGTGGATCTCTACCGGCTCGAGGCGTCGGACGTTGAGGGGCTCGGCCTCGAGGAGATCCTCGACGCGGCCGGGGTCGTCGCGATCGAGTGGGCGGATCGGGCGCCCGGGGCGCTCCCGCCCGAGCGCCTCCTGATCGAGTTCGAGTTCGGCCCGGGGGAATCCGAGCGGTGCCTCCGGTTCATCCCCCACGGGCCCCTGTCCGAGCGGTGTGTGGCGGCCCTTCGCGCATGCGCATCCTCGCGATAGAGACGGCCACCCCCGTGGCCAGCGTCGCGATCGTGGACGGCTCCGGCGTCCTCGCGGAAGCCATGCTGCGCTCCCCGATGCGCCATCTCGAAGGGCTGCTCGTGACGACGGACGAACTGCTCGGCGGGCTCGGCGTGGGGGCTGCCGCGATCGAAGGGCTCGCGGTGAGCTGCGGTCCCGGGGGATTCACCGGCCTGCGCATCGGCATCGCGACCGCCGCGGCCTGGGCCAACGCGCGGTCGGTCCCGGTCCTTGGCGTCGACACCCTCGAAGCGCTGGCGTGTGTCCCGGGCGCAGACGGGCTCGTCCTGCCCGTGCTCGATGCCCACCGCGGCGAGGTGGCGGGCGCGCTCTATCGCATCGACGTGCGCCGCGCCTTGCGCGACGGCCGCGCGGAGCGCCTGCTTCCCCCGATGGTCGCGCTCCCCGAGGCGCTCGGCGCCGAAGTCGCGGCCCACCCCGGCCCCCTGCTGATGGTCGGGGACGGCCTGGTGCGGTACGGCGCACGGCTCCGGGCCGCGCTGGGCGTCCGCGCCACGGACGCGGGGCACGATCTCCACCCCCGCGCATCGATGGTGGGGCTCCTGGCCCTCCCGCGGCTCGCCCGCGGTGAGCGGACGGAGCCGGGGATGCTGCTGCCGGTGTACGGCCGCCGCCCGGTGGCGTGGCCGAGGCAGGAAACGCCCGGGAATCGGGGGAATCCACCCTGAGATGGTGATTACCAATCAGGTGACGATCCGGCCGATGCGGATGGAGGACATCGGAGGGGTGCTTGAGATCGAGCAGATGTCGTTCCCCACGCCCTGGCCGCGCGACGCCTACGTGCATGAACTGGAGAACCGGCTCGCCTGCTACTTCGTCGCATGCGAGATGCACCGGACGGTTGGGTACACGGGCATGTGGGTCATCCTCGACGAAGCGCACGTCACCACGATCGCCGTCGATCCGCTCTACCGGCGGCGGCGGATCGGGGAGCGGCTCCTCATCACCTTGATCGAGGAGGCGTTGAAGCGGGGGGCGCGCTGGATCACTCTCGAAGTGCGCAAGTCCAACGCCGGAGCGCAGAATCTGTACCGGAGGTACGGATTCAAGGACATCGGCGTCCGCAAAGCGTACTACAGCGACAACCGCGAGGACGCCATCGTCATGTGGACCGGCAACCTCTGGGAGGAAGCCTTCCAGGAGCGGTACAAGAAGAACCGCGCCGAATTGGACCTCGAGGCACCCTGACCCTCCGGTTCGTCCCGCTTTCCTATGCGCGTTCTCGGCATTGAGACGTCCTGTGATGAGACATCGGCCGCCGTGCTTGCCGACGGCCGCCTGCGCTCGAATGTCGTGGCGTCGCAGGTCGACCTCCACGCCCGCTACGGCGGCGTGGTCCCGGAACTGGCCTCCCGGCGCCATCTCGAACGGCTCGGGCCCGTCATCGACGAGGCCCTCACGTCGGCGGGCGCGGGG
>VBAN01000210.1 GCA_005882445.1 Candidatus Segetimicrobium genomatis
AAGTCTCTCAGGTGGACGTCCACCCCCCAGTACGCCATGTAGGGGACCTCGGGTCCCCGCACAAGGTGGAACGTTTGTCCGCCGATGGGGAGCTTGCCGTAATAGTACGCCAGCGCGAAGTCGGGGTTCCCGTACGCGAGCGCCTCTTCGACGCCCTTCCGGTCCTGGAGCTTAGTCGAGCGCAGCGCCACCGCCCAGACTTCCAGGCTCGGCCCGTACGCGGTCACCAGCGCGCGCGAGATGAGATCGAGGCTGTTGGGGCCCGAGTTCAGCCCTGGAATGAGCACCAGCGCGACCGACGGCCGCGCGGCGTGTGGAGCGTGGTACCTGAAGGCGATGGCGCGGTTCAGGTCCGGCGGCGTATGCGGCTCGTCGGCGCCCGCGACATTGACGAGCTCCCGCTGCACGTCCTCGGGGGCGGCGACGGCGGGGCGGCTTGGCGGGTAAAGGATCAGCGATAGCAGGAACGTCAGGCCAAGCGCGACCGCCGTCTGATTGTTGCGGATGACCATTGTCCCCCTATCTACCCGTCTCAACGCGCACAACCGCAAAGGAAATTCCACGCGCGGTCCCGAACCCCCCCATCCTTTGTGGTGAAATTTGATGTGATCGTGGCCGGCGCCGGCCCGGGGGGCGCAGAGGCCGCCCGCGCCGCCGCCCGGGCGGGGCTGCGCACGCTCCTGGCCGAGGAGCATCCGACCGTCGGCGTCCCCAGCCACTGCACAGGGAAGCTGTCCCACCACGCATTCGACGAGTTCGACATCCCGCGCAGCCTGGCATTGAACGCGGTCAGCGCCGCGGTGTTCCATTCTCCAGGCGGCGTCGCGGTGCGGGTCCGCCGCGCGACCGTGGACTCGTATGTGGTCGACAGGGTGACCTTCGATCGCTGGCTCGTCGACCGGGCCGCCTCCGCCGGTGCGGAGGTGAGGACAGGGATGCGCATCACCGCCGCCCGCCGGAGCGGCGGCGGGATAGTAGTGACCGCGCACCAGCGCGGGCGCGCGTTCGAGGCGTGGTGCCGCTTGATTATCGATGCGGAGGGCGCCGCGCCCCGGCTGCCCCCCTCGCTCGGTCTGTCCGTCCCGCGCCGGCACGCGCTCGGGCTGCAGTATCAGATGCGCGGGGTGGGCGGGATCGAGGCGGACACTCCCGAGCTGTTTTTTGGCCGGACGGTCGCTCCCGGATTCTTTGCCTGGCTGATGCCGGTTGGAGGGGACCGCGCGCGGGTCGGGCTCTGCGTGGATGCGACGGTCACGCGCCGCGCTCCGGTGCGGTTCCTGGATCGGTTGATCGCCACCCATCCCGGAGTCGCCCCCCGGTTCGCCAACGCGGTCGTGGAAGGGAAGGTCGCGGGACGGATCCCGCTGATGGGCCCCCGCGGCCCGGTGGGCACCGACGGCATGATCATCGTCGGCGACGCCGCCGGTCAGGTGAAGGCGACCTCCGGCGGCGGCATCTACTACGCGATGATCGCCGGGCGCATCGCAGGAGAGGTGGCGCCGCGGTACGTCGGCGGCGAGCGCGCCGCCGTCGCGGAATACAACCGGCGCTGGAGGAAACGGTTCGGTCTCGAGGTGGCCTTTACCGCGTTCGGACGCCGCGCGATCAACCACCTGTCGGACGCCGATTTGGACACCGTGCTGCGGATGATCGCGGAGAGCCCGCAGCTCCGGGAGAGCGTGGAGCGGGCGGGCGACACACAGTTCCAGTCGCGCCTCTTCCTGCCGCTGCTGCGCGGCCTCGGCGCCGCGGGCCTGCGGCGGCCCGGGCTGATCCCGCTCGTGAGCAAGGCCCTCCTCCACGGAATGCTGACGCAGGTGTAAGGGGGCAGGATAACGGGTCGGTAACACGAATCCTCTCCTATGCGGATCGTCGCCGATCTCCACCTGCACTCCAAGTTCAGCCGCGCCACGAGCCGGGAGATGGATGTCGAGACCCTGGCGAAGTGGTGCGGGCTCAAAGGCATCACGGTCGTCGGCACGGGAGACTTTACCCACCCTGTCTGGTTGCGCGAGCTGCGGGCCAAGCTCCGTCCGAACGGCCGCGGGCTCTACACCTTCGGCACGCAGCACTTCATGCTCAGCTCGGAGGTCAGCAACATCTACCCGCAGGGCGGGCGCCTGCGGAAGATCCACAACATTCTCCTCGCCCCCAGCCTCGAGGTGGTGGACCGGATCAACGCCGTCCTGGCCCGCTTCGGGAGCCTGATGGCCGACGGGCGGCCCACGCTGTCGCTGCCGAGCGACAAGCTGGTGGAGTACGTGATGGAGATCTCCCCCGACTGCATGGTGATCCCTGCCCACGTCTGGACGCCGTGGTTTTCCTTGTACGGGAGCAACTCGGGGTTCGACTCGCTGCGGGAGTGTTTCGGCGATCAGGCGCGCCACATCCATGCGGTGGAGACCGGGCTCAGCAGCGACCCTCCGATGAACTGGCGGATCGCCGAGCTGGACTCGGTGATGCTCGTGAGCAACTCCGACGCCCACTCCCCGGCGAAGCTCGGCCGGGAGGCGAACGTGTTCGACTGCCCGCTCGAGTACGGCGAGATCCTCGGCGCGCTCCGCCGCAGGGACCGGACGAAGTTCTTGTCCACCATCGAGTTCTTTCCCGAGGAAGGGAAGTATCACTTTGACGGTCACCGGGCCTGCAACCAGCGGCTCTCCCCGCGGGAGACCAAGGCGCACCGCGGGATCTGCCCGGCCTGCGGCCGGCCGCTGACGGTTGGAGTCCTTTCCCGGGTCGCCGCCCTGGCCGGCCGGGAGGATGGAGTGCCCGAAGCCGGCCGCGTGCCGTTCCGCCACATCATCCCGCTCGAGGAAATCATGGCGGAGGCGCTGGGCGCGCAGCCCGGGAGCGGCGCGGTCCGCGAGGAATACCTCAAGCTCGTCTCGGCCCTCGGCAACGAGTTTGCCGTCCTGATGGATGTGCCGCTCGATGAGGTGGCCCGGCACACGCGGCCCCGCGTGGTGGAAGGCCTCCGCCGGATGCGGCAGGGACAGGTGCATATCCGCCCCGGGTACGATGGCGTCTTCGGCGAGATCCGCATTTTCGGGGGCGCCGCGGAGGAGCCCAAAGTGGATCAGCCGGCACAGACCAGCCTGTTCTGATTTCCCGCTCCGATCGCCCGCCGGTCCCGGCGAGAGGGACGCGCGGCTCCCCGGGGTCGGGTTCGCCGGGACGGGCCGCGTCTGGACGCACCTCAACGGGACGCGCCAGTCCGGTCCGCCGCGCCCACGGGGTAGGACAGCGCGTCCCGTCCCGTCCGGCGGTGGTACTGTTCCCCGGCCGCGACGAGCGGCTCCGCGCCGGGCACCTCTGGGTCTATCGCACCGAGATCGCCCGCATCGAAGGCGCTCCCCAGGACGGCGACGCGGTCGCGGTGCGGACCGCCTCCGGCCATCATCTGGGCGTGGGGCTGCTCAATACGCGCTCGGTCATCACGGTGCGGGTTCTGGCTGCCGGCGATCCTCCGCTGGACGAGGCCTTCTTCGCCGGCCGGCTGCGCAGCGCGCTCGCAGTGCGCGGGCGACCCGGATGGGCGTCATCGGCCGGGCGGCTTGTCTACAGCGAGGGAGACGGGCTTCCCGGGTTGATCGTCGACCGGTACGGCGACGTCCTTGTCCTCCAGACCCTGACGCTCGGCATGGACCGCCGGAAGGAGATGCTGGTCCGGCTGCTCAACGAGACGGTGCGTCCCCGCGGAATCTACGCGCGCAACGACGTCGCGGTCCGCCGGCTGGAAGGCCTGCCGAGAGAGCACGGATGGCTCACGGACGCGGGGCCGGCCGTGGTGGAGATCGACGAGGGCCCGTGCCGGTTCCTCGTGGACATCGAGCACGGCCAGAAGACGGGATTCTTCCTCGACCAGCGGGAGAATCGCCTGCGGGTCGCCGAGCTGGCCACCGGCCTCCGGGTGCTCGATTGCTTCGCCTATACGGGCGCGTGGGGGATTCAGGCCGCCGCGCGCGGGGCGGCGGCCGTCACCGGGATGGCGATCTCGGAGGCCGCGGTCGTGATGGCCGAGCAGAACGCGGTGCGCAACCATTGCGCCGATCGCTGCGGGTGGCTGCGGGAGAACGCCTTCGACGGGCTGCGGCGGCTGGCGGCCGCGGGGCCCGCCTTCGACCTGGTGATCCTGGATCCTCCGGCCTTTGTGAAGACCCGGTCGGCGCTGGCCGCCGGCCTGGCCGGCTACAAAGAGATCAACCTTCGGGCGCTCAAGCTGCTTGCCCCTCAGAGCTGGCTGGTGACCTGCTCGTGCTCCTACCATGTCGACGAGGCCCGCCTGGTCGCGACGGTGAACGAGGCGGCGCGGGACGCGCGGCGGACGATCCGCATTGTCGAAAGCCGCTCTCAGGCCCGCGACCACCCCGTGCATCCCGCGATGCCGGAGACCCGGTACCTGAAGTGTCTGATTATCGCCGTGGACTAAGCGGCCGTGTTATAATGGGGACGGCCGATGCTACAATCGGATGGGTGTGGTCAACGCGGGGGGAGAGCCGGGGCCTGGGTTCTCCTCCTTGTTGTTTGAGGTGATCTTGCGTGGCCGGTCCGCAGATTCATATCTCGGATAACCTGGACGTGCTCCTCGGTATCCTGCCCTCCCCGATCCGCGAAGCCATCGTGCGGCAGCCCGAACTGGATGAACTGCTGGAAGTGGTGCTGGACCTCGGACGCGAGCCCGAGGCGCGGTTTCCCGCCCGCGCGGTCCGGCTCTCGGAGGGGTTTGTCAACCGCGAGGACATGCAGCACGTCATCGGCCGGGTTGGGACGTTCGGCAAGGACAACCGCGCCGGAATCGAGCGGACGCTGCACCGGATCTCCGCGATTCGCAACCGGGTCGGCGAGATCATCGGGCTGACCTGCCGGGTCGGGCGCGCAGTCTTCGGCACGGTCGACATCGTCCGCGACGTGATCGAATCGGGACAGAGCGTGCTGCTCGTCGGGCGGCCGGGCGTGGGCAAGACGACCCTCCTCCGGGAGGCGGCCCGCGTCCTCTCCGACGAGATCGGCAAGCGCGTGGTGGTGGTGGATACCAGCAACGAGATCGCCGGAGACGGGGACATCCCCCATCCCGGGATCGGCCGGGCGCGCCGGATGCAGGTGCCGTACCCGGAGCTGCAGCATGCGGTCATGATCGAGGCCGTGGAGAACCACATGCCGGAGGTCATTGTCATCGACGAGATCGGCACGGAGGCCGAGGCGCTGGCCGCCCGCACCATCGCCGAGCGGGGGGTCCAGCTGATCGCCACCGCGCATGGGAACACGCTCGACAACCTCTTGCAAAACCCCACCCTCTGCGACCTGGTCGGCGGCATCCAGGCGGTGACGCTGAGCGACGAGGAAGCGCGGCGGCGGGGCACGCAGAAGACGGTGCTGGAGCGCAAAGCCCCCCCGACGTTCGAGGTGGTCATCGAGATCCAGGAGCAGGACAAGCTGGCGGTGCACCACGACGTCGCCCGTGTCGTCGACCGGTTCCTCCGGGGCGACATGCCGCGTCCTGAGATTCGCACGCGGACCGCCGAGGGCGAGGTGCGGATCACCACGGATGGGGAGCAGCCGGTGGCGCCGCCGATGCTCGACGGCCATCCGCCCGTGTCGAAGGCCCCGCACAAGATCGTCCGGATCTATCCCTATGCCGTGAGCCGGAACCGCCTGGAGCGGGCGATCCGGGAACTGCGGGTCCCGGCCGACATTGCCAACACTTTGGCCGACGCCGATCTCATGATCACGCTCAAATCCCAGGAGAAGCGGCAGCCCAAGCGGCTCCGCGATGCCGGCACGCGCGGCCTCCCGATGCATGTGATCAAGAGCAACACGCTCTCCCAGATCGAGGCCTGCCTGCGCGCCGTGTTCGGCGTGGGAGATCGCCTCAACAGCGATGAAATGGCCCTGCGGGAAGTCGAGGAGGCGATCTCCGAGGTCATGGCGTCGGCCCAGCCGGTCGAGCTCTCACCCCAGAACTCGTACATCCGCCGCCTGCAGCACCAGTTCATCCAGCGCTACGGCCTGAGCTCCGAAAGCAAGGGCGCCGACCCGTACCGGCGGGTCGTGATCTACCCGCAATGACCGCGGCGGGGAGGACCAGGCGGTAATCGGACCCTCAGCGGGCAAGCGCTCCCCGGGGCTCGCGCGGGGGATCTTCCTCACCCTGGAAGGGCCTGAGGGCGCGGGAAAGACCACCCAAGCCAGGCTCGTCGCCGAGGACTTCCGCGGGCGCGGCCTCGATGTGCTGGAGGCTCGCGAGCCGGGGGGGACCCCGATCGGGGAGCAGATCCGGGCACTCCTGCTCGATGCCCGCCACCGGGAGATGGCGGCGCGC
>VBAN01000211.1 GCA_005882445.1 Candidatus Segetimicrobium genomatis
CTGTAGGCTCCCTCGACCACCGGCACCTCGCACCCCAGATCGCGGGCCACCGCGATCAGCGCGCGGGTGTCCTTGGGAAAACACGAACCCCCGAACCCTGGGCCCGCCTGGAGGAATTTCGGGCCGATGCGGCGATCGAGACCCAGCACCCTCGCCACATCGGGGACGTTGACTCCCAATGCATCGCACACATTCGCCATCTCGTTGATGAAACTGATCTTGACGGAAAGGAAGGCATTGCAGGCATACTTGGCGAGTTCCGCCGCGTCATTATCCATCGTCACGATGGGCGTATCCCCTAGATAGAGAGGCAGGTAGATGTCCTTCATGATCGCCAGCGCATGCGGGCTGCGTCCCCCAAGGACGACGCGGTCCGGGCGCATGAAATCCTCGATGGCCGATCCCTCGCGCAAGAACTCGGGGTTGGAGACGAAGGAGACGCGCCGTGCCCGGCGGCACCGTGCTCTTGATCGTCAGGACCCTGTATTCTTTCATCACCCTGGCGATCTGCCGGCCGACCTCGAAGAGGCCTTTGAGGTTCGGCTTGCCGGGGACCTCATCCTCGGTGCCCACGGCAACGAAGAGGACCAGCGAACGGTCAACCGCCTCGTCCAGATTCGTCGAGAAGCACAGGCGGCCGGCGTGAACGTTCTTGCGCACCAGTTCGGCCAGCCCGGGTTCCTGGAACGGCATCGTCCCCACGCGGAGACCGTCGATCCTCTCGGCAATCTTATCCACGCAGTGGACTTTGATGCCGAGCTCGGCGAGACACGCCGCGGCGACCAACCCAACACGGCCCGCGCCAATCATCGTCACGTTCATATTTCACCTCACGGTGCATCAGCGACATGGACCCTCTGATATGGAGCCTTGTCCAGCGCGCGAAGCCCGCGGTCGAGCATGACCTCGACCTTGTCCGGCCACCCGGGAGGCTTGTTTCGGGCGTCACGCTTCGCGCCGTGCAGGTACTGCTCCGCCACGTAAAAAGGCAACCGCGCCAGAACTTCGCTGCGGCCACATGAGGCGTAGGTCCTCAAGAACACGTCGGCGGCAGCCTCCAGCGCATCGAGTGAGCCGAGGTGGTTCCGGGCCACCCGTTCGAGCCCCACGAGAAACCAGGCGACATCTCGGGTGGGGTCGCCGACATCATAGTCATCCAGATCGATGGTAACCGTGCGTCCGTTCACCAAAAAGACGTGCTCAGGAATATAGCTGCCGTGCCCGGCGCAGAATTCGACGGGGCCGAGCGCGGGGGACGCCGCGATCAGCCCGCGGCACAGCCGCCCGGCCTTCCCGGCCACCGGCTCCTCCAGGCGGACGAGAACGTCTGTCCAGTGCCGGATGTCGGAAAGTTCCTTGCTGACCTCCACCACCGCGCCCCATCGCGGAGCGACGGCGTGGAATCTTGCCAGCCATTGCGCGCACCGCTCGGCGGCGGAGATCTGCTCGCGAGGGCCGCCGGTCAAGAAAATCTCCTTCGCCGACGGCCCCTCGATCTTTTCTTCCAGCAGGACCCGCAGCGACGCCAAGTACGCGTAGGGCTGGGGGATCGAAAACTCCGCCTCCGGGCCAAAGCCGGTCTGCCTGACGCCGTCCAACGCTCTCGAACGTACAGCGGTCATGCCCGTGGCATTTGAGCGGTTGGAAGCGCAGGTCCCGTCGAGCCCCCCACCGCCACCGGGAGAAGGACAGCCGATCGAGCTCTTGGCGGAATTCCTCTCGATCGAGGACCGCTGAAAAAGCGGACACCGACGCATCATCGACGCCCTGAGCGGATTCAAGCTCCACGGGAACCTCCTCTTCACGCCTCAACGCGTGAGCGAACACTCTCCGCTTCTTGCAAAGCCTTTCGGAAGTACGGCACCAGGCTTCGCAGGCCTTCCCGGCGTGGAACTGCGGGAGTCCAGCCCAGGATCCGGCGCGCCAGACTGATGTCCGGCCGGCGCACCCTGGGGTCATCCTCGGGCAAAGGGCGGTAGACAATGTCGCTGCTGCTCCCGGTGACCTCCAAGACCTCCCGCGCAAGCGCCCCAATCGTCACCTCGTCGGGATTCCCGAGGTTGATGATGAGCGGCTCCGGCGCGCCGAAGCGAGCCAGGCGGAGGATCCCCTCAACCAGGTCGCTCACATAACAGAGGCTGCGCGTCTGCAAACCGGTTCCGTAAATGGTCAGCGGTTCTCCTCTGAGCGCCTGACTCATGAAATTGGGCAGGACTCGTCCATCGTCGACGCGCATGCGCGGGCCGTAGGTGTTGAACACCCGCGCGATCCGCACGCGCAGGCCGTGGGCGCGATGGTAGGCCAGCGTGATCGCTTCCGCGTAACGCTTCGCTTCATCGTACACGCTGCGGGGCCCGACAGGATTGACATGGCCCCAGTAGTGTTCCGGCTGGGGGTTGACTTCGGGATCCCCATACACCTCCGATGTGGAGGCGAGCAGGAACGTCGCCTGCTTGGCTTTGGCCAGCCCAAGCGCGTGGTAGGTTCCCGGGCCACCGACTTTCAAGGTGTGAATGGGGTATCGCAGGTAGTCCCGAGGGCTGGCGGGGCTGGCGAAATGCAGGACACAGTCGAGCAGCCCCTCGACGAAGACAGGCTGGGTGATGTCGTGCCGCACGAACGTAAATCGCGGAGCAGACCTCAGGTGGTCGATGTTCTCGCCTCCCGACGTCTTGAGGTTATCCAGGCACAGGACCTCACACCCATCCGCCAGCAGGCGTTCACAGAGGTGCGAGCCCACAAACCCTGCCCCACCCGTGACGAGCACCCGCCATCCCCTCTGCACGTGAGTCCTCCCCGCCGATGCCGCTCGTCTCGCGCCGCCGTCAGCAACGCATGGAATGCTGTGCTAATGCGCTTTCCAGTTCTTTCAAAAAATTAGAAAAGTCGCGACTCAGACGTCGATGGCTTCCCCACCAGCCAATCCACTCCAGAGACTGATAGAGCGCGACCGTGCACAGGTCCCGGCGAAAAGACTCCCGGTCTATCTGTTGTCCCGTTTCGTTCTGGTACTGCGCAACGTACGCAGCCCACATGGACTGCCTCTGTTCCCTGGTCCACCTGCCCGCAGTCAGGCTCGCCAGATCGAAGAGGCCCGGGCCCATCGCCGCGGATTCCCAGTCGACCACGGCGATCGCGTGGACCGGACCTCCGCGGCGGAGCACGATGTTCTGGCCGAAAAACTGCCCGTGGATCACATTCCGCGGAAGCGCGCTGAGCCGGTCGATCTGGCCGGCATAGCAGTCAAGCCCACGGCCGACGACCCGGCGCTCCCGAGCGTCGAGATCCGGGAGAATCCGCTGGACGGTGTCGGCGCAGCGCCGGTAATGCCGGCGGTCGAACTGCGGGAGAAAGCCCGTTTGCGAGTCCGGCAGACTGCGCGTCGCAGCGTGAAAGCGAGCGATCCATCGGGCGGCGGCAACCCAAGGGGTCATGTCGTGGGAGTTTCTCACCAACGTGCTCCCGGCGTCCTCCAGGAAAAGCCAGTAGATGTCCTGCTCGGGCTCCCAGCGCGATGCATAAAGGTGGGGAGTGCCGAAGCGCGCCGGGGAGAGGACGGATTGGTACATTCGCACTTCGCGCCGGCCGGGAGCGAAGTCGAACGCGCGCACCTGCTGCGCTTTTTCGGTCTGATGCCGGGGGTCCAAATCCTTGAAAAACACCCGGACCGATTCCCCGCCGTCCAGAATCACGCGCACGCGCTCCGTTCGGAAACTCCTGCTCGTCCGCAGCGCCCGGCGCCGCAACTCCCGTATCCGGACACGCCGCCCGCGCAGGCGCGAGAGCCCGTCCTCGAGGGTCCCCCGCATCACACGGGTCATCCGGCCGCCATCCGGCGCCTCTCCCCCCGACGCTGCTCGAGGACCGCGCTGCGCGACTCTTGCGCGCTCGGCCATCAGCCGTTCCTCTGCGAAGGGCGCGCGTCGGCTCCGCCCGGTGTGCCTGCCTCACTCAGGACACCCCAAAAGTCCGGCGTCTGCGCAACCAGCCGCCCGGTGTCGACCACCAGCACCAGGTCGCAGCCGCTGAGCGCCTGGGGGCGGTGGGAAATCAGAAATGTGGTCCGCCCCTGCATCAGCCGTTCCATCGCTTCAACGATCGCCGCTTCCGTGTCCACATCAACGGAACTGGTGGGCTCGTCGAGGATGAGGAGGGGGGCGTTCTTCAGGAAGGCGCGGGCCAGCGAGATGCGCTGACGCTCGCCGCCCGACAGGGACAGCCCTCGCTCCCCCACCGGGGTGTCGTACCCTCGGGGGAACACCGTGATGAACTCGTGCGCGCGGGCGGTCTTGGCGGCCGCGACGATCTCTTCGTACGTGGCCTCCGGGCGCGCGTACGCGATGTTTTCGGCGATGCTGGTGGAAAACAACACGGGATCCTGAGGAACGAAGGCGCACTGGTTCCGCAAGTCGGCCAGCCTATAGTCGCGGAGATCCACACCATCCAGAAGAATCTGCCCCACGGTCGGGTCGTAGAAGCGGAGCAGGAGGCTCACCAGGGTGGTCTTCCCGGCGCCCGTCTCGCCGGCAATCCCGACCCGCGTCCCCGGCGCGACGTGGAACGACACCTCGCGCAGTCCCGGCCGTCCATCAGGGTAGACGAATGAGACATCGCGGAAGGTAATGGCGCCCGACGCGCGCACGAGCGGGCGGGCGTTGGGCTTCTCGACCACCTCCGGCGCTTCATCGAGCAGCGCAAAGGCTCGCTCCATGCTGGCCAGGTGCGACTGCAACGCGCCCGCCTTCGTGGCCATGTCCTTCAAGGGCCCGGACAACTGCGACAGATAGCCCATCACCAGGAGCAACGCCCCAAGGGTGAGGGCGCCCGATTGAACCTGGCGGATCCCGAGAAACAGGACGGCCGCCGTCCCCACCGCGGTCGTCACTCCGATGACCAGACCATACTCCCCCTGAATCACCGCCAGATGAAGCCGCGCCCGCATGCTTTCAACGGCGCGATGCACAAAGCGGGCCTGTTCGCTTTCTTCCCGGGCGAAGGCCTTCACGACGCGGAGCCCCTGAAGCACTTCGTGGACCACAGCCAGCGCGGCTCTATCGAGGGCTTTCGCCTCCCGTGATTTTCGGCGGAGCCCGCGCCGGTAGTACCGTCCTATCACATAGTGCAGCGGAGAGACCACGAGGGCCACCAACGCCAGTTGCCAGGAGATCCGCGCCGTCACGTACAGCATGCTGGTGAGCGTGAAGGCGGAGCTGACGACGGGGATGACATGGTCCACGGCGATCGCCTGGATCGCCATCGCGTCGTATTGGAGGCGATACATCGACTCCACGGTGCCCCGCGCGTCGTGAAACAGGATGGACAATCGCTGGACGTGCCTGAACAGTTCGGCCCGGAACTGCAGAAGAAGCTTTTCCCCCACGCCCGCGCGTAACATCGCGACTCCCATGCCCTGGAGCTGGGTGAGCAGCGCGGTGGCCAGGAGCAGCCCCACGGCGAGGAGCAGCACCTGGGTGCCCGAAGGGGTGCTTGCGCGCGGCATGAACATTCTCAGGAGACCGGGGAGAGGACGCGGGCCAACCACGCTGTCCACCGCGATCTTGAGCGGCAGGGGCGCCAGCAGCGCGAGGGGACTCGCCACAAGGCTGACCACGAAGAACACGGCAATGTGAAGCCAGTAGGGGCGTGCCTGGCGGAGCAGCCGGCCGTAGAGAACGAGGTCGCGACGTTTGGCGCCGGCCATGGCTCAGTCTCTGAATCCGAGCCGCATCAACGAACCGTTGACGCTGGCGGAGGCGCCGGCGCAGTCTCGATACAAGAACGCTCCCAGGGCAACCGAGACGGCACCGAGGAGGGGTGCGGCCGCCCACGCACGGTCCAAGGCCGCATCGCTCGCCAAGAAGGCGAACATCACCGCAAGCGCAACGCCGAGGGAAGAAAACTTCGGCCAGGTGCGGACCCGCACGAGTTGTTTGCCTGCGCTGTACTCCTCCGCCATCAGCATGCGGGCGGCGCCGAACAGCCCCCCTCGCACTTCCAGGTCCCAGCGGTCAAAGTCGCTCCCGCGCCGGACAACAGCGCAGGCAGCCCGCAGCATGGACTCAAGAGATTGTAATCTCTCCGTGGATTCCCGCCATTCCTCGCTGTGGAGCCAAAATACTCGAGGGATGGGAAACGACATGAGCGGCGGATGGCGCCGCCGCCAGGGGGTGAGCCCGTGCCTCAGGCGGCCCAGCAGGCGCCCGAGCGGCTGGACTAACTGCAGGCACGCGATCAGGGTTTGCAGCTTCACGCGCTCGGAAAGACGTCGGCGGCCGGGGACGCGGTGCGCGCGGGGCGCCGTGACGGCGACCAGGGCGAGCGGAAGCCCGACGGAGAGGCCAAACAGCGGCAGCGCGAACCGAAGCGGCTTCCAGTCGTCTCCGAGTGTAGAGAGCGCGGCGAGGCCCAGGCTGATCAGGTACCACTCAGGCATCTGGGGCAGCGATTGGAGCAGGCTCGGCGAGGGAGAGTACAGTCGCGCATACGCGGCGCTCCCCCACGTCCCCTGGTAAATCCGTCCGCGTCGTCGGCCCAGGCCGAGGACGGTTCCGTTCGCGTAGATACGCCCGGCCCAGGTGAGGTGCCCGGCGGAGGTATATTTTCCAGGCCATTTCCTCTCCAGGAGGGCCTCGGCCTTCCCGTACCCCTGTTGCTGCTTCCAAAAGGCGCGCACCGAACTGCGGGTGTGATGCCAGACCATCGCCGCCGGGCTGAAACCCAGTTTGCCGCCACGCTCCTGGATGCGCCAGCAGGCGTCGACATCGTCACCCGCCACACGGAATTGAGGATCGAATCCGCCGATGGCCTGCAGCCAAGTCTTTCTGAACGCCATGTTACAGCCCGGGATGTGTTCCGCCTCGGTGTCAGAGAGGAGCACGTGGGTCGGTCCTCCCGGGACTTTCGCGATGCAACTCGCGATCGGTCCATCATCAGGGAGCGGAATGTTGGGGCCGCCCACGCCGGCATACTCCGTTGTGCGGAATGCGGCAGCGAGATAATCGAGCCAGTCGGGATCAGGACAGGCATCATCGTCAAGGTAGGCAACGATTTCTCCGGTGGCACATTCCAGTCCGGTGTTGCGGGCGGCGCTCAAGCCACGGTTCTCGGTGCTGATGACCCGGCAGCCGCATTCGCGGGCAATCGCGGCCGTCCCGTCCTTCGACCCGTCGTCGACGACGATGACTTCGTAGTCGGGATACCGCATCTTCTTGAGGCCCTCCAGGCACTCCCGGATGGTGCGCCGCCCGTTGAACGTGCATACCACGACGGAAATGCGGGGCGAGCGCATATCGCGAGGAAACGGCGCGTCCGCAAACGCCCGCTGCACCGCGGCCAACGCCGGCTTCGGGTCCCGCTGCCGGTTCGTCAGCCCGAAATCCCAATCTTCCACATCGTGACCGCGCGAATGCCAGTCGTCCGTCCAGGCAAACACAACAGCTCCGGCGCAACCCGCGGCAAATGTCTCTTGGACCTGCCAGCCGAGCGTCTCCGCCTGCCGGTCCTCGCCGTTCCGGCGGCTGTCGAGCCCGATTTCCGTCATCAGGAGCGGCCGGTTGCCGGCAAGTATTTGAAGCCGGGCAAGGTACGCTCGGAACCTCGGTTGCGACTCGAGGTATACGTTGAAGCAAGCCAGGTCGAGGAACGGCAGATCCAAATACTCGGTGGATGGGTAGTTGACGTAGCACACGAGGCCCTCGGGGTCCTCGGATTTGGCGACCCGGTAGAGCTCCTCGAGGAAGCGCTCCACCCGCCGGGCCCCGTGCCAGCGCACAATCGGAGCGGTGATCTCGTTGGCGAGCGCATAGCATAGGAGCGCAGGATGACCTGCGCAGCCGCCGACTTTTAAGCGGACTCGCTCTTTGGTCTCCCGCGACACCCTCTTGTCGTCGAGGAAGCTGGCATAGAGCTCCACCTGCAGCCCGACCATGACGCGCAGGCCGTGTCTCTGCGCGCTATCCAGAAGCCAGCCCGGCGGCACGTCGTAGGTCCGGATGGCGTTGAACCCGCAGCCCGCGATCTGTTCCAAATCGCGATCGACAACATCCGCGTTGGGGTAGACGTGGCCATCCGGATGGGGACGAAAGGGTCCGTACGTCACGGCGCGCACATAGAACTTCTCGTCGCCGACCCAAATAAACTTGCCTCGGACGCGCGGCCGCACGGCGCGGCCTGTGCGCACAGGGACTGACAGCACCGCTGTGGCACTCACCATCCCATCACTCCGATGACGAGCGTCCCTCCGGCAGCGCGGTGTCTCTTCGATCTCCGACTGAGCGCTCAACGTGAAATTGACACTGCTTAATGTTCTTTCACATTAACGTTCTTTCACATTAACGTTCTTTCACAAATTTAGATGGCTTTTACCTACCTCATTTTGAGCGAGAATTTTGGCATCAAGTGGTGGTGGAGAAAGATGACCATTCGGCTAGGTTTGCTTAGCCATCTGGATATGCTCCACCCTCGCTCATGGGTACGGGCGTTCAAAGATCGCATCCGGGGCCGCGAGCCGGGGAGAAAAACCAAATCCTTACTCCGAAAGATTCACGGTGCCGGCTACGCTCCCAAGTACGCGGTGCAGGTAATCTCCACGAGAAGCTCGGGGTGCACGAGCGAAGCGACCTGGACAAGTGTGCTGGCCGGCCGGTGTTCCCCGCAGTAGCGGACCCGAACCGGGTTGATGACGGCGCGGTCGTCCATGTTGGTGAGGTGGATCAAGACGCTGGTGACCCGCGAAAAGTCCGCGTCGAAATGGGCGAGAACGGCTTGGATGTGGTCGAAGATCTGCTCCGCCTGCCGCCGGGCGTCTCCTTTCCCGACGACCCGGCCGTCCTTGTCGATCGCGACGACCCCCGAGATGTAGAGGGAATCCCCCGCCCGTACGGCGTCGCAGTAGTGGCTGACCGGGGGCGGGAGCACCCCTTCGAGACGAATCCGCCGGATGCCGGGAATTTGTCCACCCCCTCAGCCACTCTGATCAACGCCCCGGAGCATGAACGTTTCTAGTCCCATTCGACGCGGACGCCGACCGCAGCAGCGAGGCGGAGAAGTGTCAGATGCCACCCCCGGGCGGACCTCCGGTCACACCGCTAGCGCTGGTCACCCGACGTGCCGTACACCGCCACACACCCCGTCAGGCAGTTGGGGAAGATGTTGTTGGCCGGCAAGGGCACGAACACACGGTTGTTAGAGGGATCGACGGCCACCGAGTGGGTGCTCCCTGAGGGGTGCACGCCCTGCACCGCCGCCACGTTCAGCGCCGGCACCAGTTGTCTTAAGCTTTCGCGTTCCGCGTCGATGACGCCGAGCACGGGGCCGGCGGGATTGAAACGTGAAGCGGTGTAGTAGCGTCCGTCGCCGTTTGTGCATCCATGATCACATGCTGGGGCGCGGCGGTCTTCGAATCCTTCGCCGCCCATGCTTGTCCCGCCGTATCGAAAACCGTACTGCAGCCGAGGAGCAGATCCTGATGCGGCCCCAGCGCAAGTCCGGCTGGCTGGCAGAAATCGACCGCGAATTCAGTTTCGACCTCGCCGGTGGCCGGATTGATTCGCGCGACCGCCCCATGCGGACCAGAGCCGTCTCCAGGACCGTTCACTTCAGGGATGGAGAGATAGAACCTGCCGCTGTGGCGATCCCACACCGGCTGTTCTGCGCCGTTGGTCGCATCCGTGAATGCGATGTGCTGCCCGACGGTGAGCTGTCCGGTTTCCTTATTGACCTGGATCAGCGTGGCGAATGGCGGGGTATCGGCATTATTGACCACCAGGAGCAACCCATCCTCAGGGTCGTAGGCGAGTTCATCCGACCGCAGCTCATCGCCGACGTTGGTGGAAGCCTCGTCAACAACCTTGTCTGTTCTGAGATCGATGGAGACCACCCGGCTGGCGGCGTCGGTCACGAAGAGCCAGGGGAAAGCCACGACCACCCCGTTGGGACCGGATGTGGAGTTGTCGCCGGTGAAGCCCTTGAACCCGCCCGAGATCTGTTTGACGAATACACCTCTCGCCGTATCCACAACGTCGACGACGGCGTTGGAACGGTCGGCCAGGTAGTACCGGTGGGTGTTCGAATCGACCCAGCTGATGTCAAAAACGTACATGCTGCCGCCCGTGGTATTCGTGTCGGTGCCCGGAACGGGAATGGCCGCGAGGAACCTCACCGTCCCATCCCCGCTCATCCTCACCGTCCCATCCTCGTCGGCGCGGCTCGAACTGGGAACGAGCAGCAGGGCAGGAACGAGAACAACGAGCAGCAGCAAAAGCGCCCGCGGGCACTTTCGGATCATGGCAGAACCCCCCTTTTATGGCGCAACTGATGCCGTACCCATCGTAGACTGTCGCAGATCGAGCAGTACACGCAGTTCAGTTGCACGTGGGAACATCCTGCCGATCGCATGTTCCTCGCTCTCTAGGACAGCGCCGGTATCCAACTGGACACGGCTTGGCTGGGCCGAGCGGCCATCTAAATAAAGGTCATCACTGTAAGGTGTGAAATCGCGCAATCGTCCTGTTTGGCGCAGACTGTAAGCCGCACGGTTCGTCGAGCGGGAAAACGTCAAGGGCTTGATCGCGCGAGGCGACCAAGCCCTTGAGTTGTGCCCGAGCCGAGCTTCCTGCTACATGCGAGCGCCGGTGAGACTCTGCGCCGATTTTTCCTGACCGAGAAAGTCCAGCAGCTCCGGGTTCACTTTGTCTGCGTGCGTCCAGTTGATGGCGTGAGGCCCACCTTCGACCACCACCAGGCGGGCTCCCTTGACCAGCTTCGCGGTCCGGAGTCCCGAGGCCGTGATGGGAAGAATCCGGTCGGCATCACCGTGCAAGACCAGCGTTGGGATATCGATGCGCGGCAGGTCCTTGCGGAAGTCCGTATACCATGTTCGCACGCAGGCGACACTGGCCGCGGCAGAGGCGCCGGCGGCGAGGTTCCAACTGGCGTGGACCGCCTGGTCGCTGACGCGCTTGCCCAGCAGGAGGTCGGTGTTGTAGAAATTCTTGAAGAAGTCTGTGAAAAAGGCATAACGGTCGGCCGCCACGGCTTTTTCGATCCCCTGGAAGACGCTGAGGTCCACTCCTTCCTGGTTGTCCGCCGCTTTCAACAGGTACGGGGGAACCGAAGAGATGAACACCGCCTTGCTCACGCCCTGCGATCCGTATTTCCCTAGGTAGCGGGCCACCTCGCCGCCACCCATCGAGAAGCCGACGAGCGCGAACTCACGCAGCTCGAGCGTCGTCACGAGCCTGCGCAGATCCTCGGCAAAGGTGTCGTAGTCGTAGCCCGTCGTCGGCTGGCTTGACCTGCCGAATCCCCGGCGGTCATACGTGATGACCCGGTGACCCGCAGCCATCAAACCCGGGACCTGCTTCTCCCAGGAAGCCCCGCTCAGCGGGTACCCGTGGATCAGGACGACGGGCTTGCCCGAACCGTGGTCCTCGTAGTAGAGATCGATGCTGCCTGAGTTTTCCTTGCCGACGTTCATGTATGGCATCGAGACTCTCCTCCCCTGTGATGATGCGCCCGCTGTGCTTGGTGGCGCCCCGAAATCCGCCGGGCGCTCTGCCTGAATGCGCGACCCCCTTTCGTAATAGCCTCCCACGACTTTTTCGCTTGGAGATATCGGGCTCTTCCACATAATCCGGCTCCAAAGAACCGGACTGCGCAATTCTGCTGGGGGCGCCGTGAAGGAAACTGCTGTGGTTAGCGTTGCCTGCTCAGCGTACTCCACCCTGCCGGCTATTACAAGACAAATACGTGTTCGTGAACGAGGGACGAGCGGGGGGAGTCTACTCCCTGAACAAATACATCCCGACCAGAGTTGCCCCCCCGACCAGGCCCATCACGACTGGATTGGGCACAAAGTATGGAAAGGCCATGAGGATCATGCCGCCGATGAGCGGGCTGTTCTTCTTGGACTTCCGTCCGCGCGCGAACGCGATCATCCCGATCACGCTGAACACGCCGCCGAGAATGAAGGCTGAGCCTTGTCTGGGGCATACCCACTTCTGATCACGGCTAGACGCGGGAAAGAGCCTCCGGCGTGCGCCGCCATCGGGCTCCGTGGGAGACGCTACTCGACGCGGCAACATGGTCTCTCATTGGCCGTCTGCCGTGCTATGCTGAGCGGGAGCCTGACTGCGCCCGTGGCAACCGGAGATGCTCATTGACGAGGGCGATTCGTAATATCGCGATCATTGCGCATGTGGACCACGGTAAGACGACGTTGGTCGATGCCATGCTGTGGCAGAGCGGCACCTTTCGCGGCAACGAAACCATGGTGGAACGGGTGATGGATTCCAATGAGTTGGAGCGCGAGCGCGGGATCACCATCCTGGCCAAAAATACCGCCATCTTCTATCACGACACCAAGATCAACATTGTGGATACTCCGGG
>VBAN01000039.1 GCA_005882445.1 Candidatus Segetimicrobium genomatis
CGTAATGTCCGCCTCGGTGAACAGGCGGAATCCTCCGGCCGTGCGTCCGCTCGGCCGCACCAGCCCCAGCTCTTCGTAGTAGCGGATCGCCCTCGGGGTAAGCCCCGTGCGGCGAACCACTTCCTCCATCCGATGCTGCGAGGTCGTGTCGGGCCCCGGTCCTGCGACTGGAGACTCCGTGGATTCAACCATGCGGGTTCGATCACATCCCGGAAAAACGTTGGCTCACTAAGAATACATACCACAACATTGTACAACTCTCACGTTAATGTCACATTTGGTCGGAACGAGGAAATGTCGAGAAATCGCTCGATATCGCCTATCTCAGCCCGTAGGAGACAACTGCTGTATCGGTAGTCACGTACACGCGTCCGTTCGCCACCGCAGGTGTGATAAACCGGTGCGTACTGCCCAATATGTCTTGACCAAATGAGACGTATACTTGGGCGCCGGTTGCAGCATTGAGCGCGTACAGAACTCCGGTTCCGGCATCCACCACCCATACGAGCCCACCGTCCGGCCCCACTCCGGAGACCGAGGGCGCGCCGGGATCGCGCATCGAGGGGCTGCACCACCGGACCCGAAATGTCGACTTTCGCGTCCCGGGAGCCGTTTCGAGCCCCAGCGCCACGACACCACCGTCCCCCTGACAACCGGCCGGCTGACGCCCGCGGCCTCCCGCGACCAAAATGAGCCGGCCGCTGCTCCCTCCATCCCAATAGGCTGCGGCGGAGAACACCTTCGGGCCGCCGCCGAGGCAGTCGCCGAAGAGGCACCCGCTGTACACGCCCTCGTTCTCGGCGGGACCGCCGCCGGCCAGCCCGCCCATATTGGTTCGATTGATGAGGTAGCCGACCCCCTGCTTTCCGGCGATGAACACAAGGTCGGGAGTCGAAGAATCGGGCTGCGCCGGCAGCACCAGGGGCGCCGTCGAGCCAAGATCGGTGTCGGTCTGATTGAGCGCGACGAAATTGCTGGGGGTGAAAAAGTCGGATGGCCGCCCCGAAAACGCCAGCCTGGGTACGGTCGTGAGCCTGACCACGCTGTTGCCCAGATCGACGGCCGCCTCGGAATCGCTGTTCCCTGTCGCGGCATACAGGCTTCCCGCAGCATCGACCGCGACGCCCCCGGCGGCCCAGATGCCTCCCTCGCGGTGCGTGGGCGTGACGAACGCCTGCTGCTGTGACGGCGCTGAAACCGGGATCCCGACGACCCACCCGTGGTAATTGCCGCAGTCGCCCCAATAGCCGCCGAACGGGACGTAGACGACCCCGTGCAGCAGGGCGAGGGCGCCGCGCTGCTGGTGCACGCCGGACCGGCGGGACGATCACGGCAGGCCACCCGGGCCGCATTCCCCCGGTGGCGAGGTCGAGCGCCGCGATCTTGTACACCTTGGTCCTGCCGGCGTCGGGGGTGGTCAGGCCCACGACGTAGAGGGTCGAGGAGGCGCGGTCGATCACCGGCGTGCTGGTGATGCCCACCGGATCGATGTTCCCGCACGGCAAATCGGCACGTGGGACAGGCGGCCCGAGCGAGACGGGGCCCCACAGCCGGCCGCCGTCCGCGGCATCGAACGCGTAGACCAGGCCGTGCCCGGTAACCGCATACACCGCGGTACGCGGTGTGCCGCGCACGACAACCCCGGCCGCAACGAGCGGCTCCGCGTAGATCTCCCCTTCCACCGGAGCCGTCCACAGACGGCCGAAGGCGGCCGGGCGCACGGTCGCGGGCGTCAGCGCGCGCTCGTCGGGGTTCCATCCCGTGCGCGCGAGGTCGCCGTGAAACGTCAGGATCTCGACCGGCG
>VBAN01000213.1 GCA_005882445.1 Candidatus Segetimicrobium genomatis
CAATACGTCAGCGGCCTCGTCGGCGCATTCTACCGGCATGCTCACCTGTCGTCATTCGACGGCTCGGCCTTCGATGGCCCACGATACCATACCCCGGCCCGCGTCAGAAAGATATCGATCGCCCATGGAAAGGACATCCGTCGATGGTGGACGGGGTATCCTGATGGTTCAGACTGGGCGAACCAGAAGACGGGGAAAACAGGACCGATCAGACCGCGGCGCCGCGCCCACCCGGATGCCGCTCATCGAACGTACCCCCTGCGGATGGCGAACGCAGCGGCCTGGGCGCGGTCCCGCGCATCGATCTTGCTGAAGATGCTGCGCAACCGGCTCTTGACCGTGCTTTCAGAGATGAAGAGCTTGTGCGCGATTTCCTTGTTGGAGAGCCCCCGGGCGACCTCGGCGAGGATCTCCGCCTCCCGTTCGGTCAGTTTTTCGCCGAACAGCAGTCCGCCGTTGCCGTCCTGCGTGATATGGGTGAGCCGGTCGAGCATCCGCCGCGCGATGCCGGGATGAACCATCGTTTGCCCCCGCCGCACCGCGTGGATCGCGCGCAGGAGGTTTTCGGGCGTAATGTCCTTGAGCACGTATCCCGACACGCCGGCGCCGACGGCGCCAAAAATGCTGGCGTTGTCGTCGCAGGCGGTGAGGATGAGCACATCCATATCCGGGGCGGATCGCTTCACGGTCCGGCAGAGCTCGATGCCGGACATGTCGGGGAGGGTCACATCGGTGATCAGGAGGGACGGCCGCAGGGACGCGCAGAGTTCCAGCGCCTGTGCGCCGGTGCCGCAGCTCCCCACCAGCTGGAGCGATGGATCAGACTGCAGCACGTACTGCAAGCCCAGCAGCGTGACCGGATGCGCATCCGCGGCCAGCACTTTCACGTCTACGGCTTGTGTCAAAAGACGGCTCCCCGTTGTCCCCTGATCGGACATCGTCGATCCGACGGTCGCCCCGTTACCCTCTAGGGCTTGTTGACCGCTCATGACCCAGAATCCATCCGTCGCGCCGCCCAAATGGGCACCCTGAACACTCGTTCAGCCGATACGATTTACTCATAGCACGGGCTCAATCTCGGTGAAATTAGGTAACTTCATATCTGTTCCCTGCAAAGTTGTGGACAGATTACCAGGGAATCCCCTGAATCTCTTTCAGGGCGGGATAGGGGAAAGACCTGCTGGGCTGGGCTTCCCCCCGGAGAGACCGTAATCCAGGGGCGGGAGGATGAGACGAATGGCGTCGCCCAGGCTTGAGGGTCGCAGCGGCGGGCAATGGCCGTGAGGTACGACTGGCGCCTGACGATCGCCTACATTGACCAGAGCGGGAATGAGATGGAGCGCGCCCGCCTGCGGGGGCTCCTGGGGCGCACCCGGCCGGATGCCAAGACCCTCCGCACACTCGAGGTGCTGCAGAACGAAGACGGAGGGTTCCCGGGTGAGCTCGTCCAGGGGCGTCCATCTTCGGTCGAAGCCACCGCGCTTGTCCTCGGATGGATGCAGGACCTCTCCATGCTCGCGGTTCCGCAGGGGCAGCGGGCCGTCACCTATCTGCTCACGGTGCAGCGACCCGACGGGACGTGGGACGAGTCTCCCGGGCTCCTCAGGTACGCACCATCGCCGCATCTGGTGCCGGGGGACCCGCGGGTCCAGGCCTTGTGCACCGCACTGGCCGCCAGCTGGCTCGCGCTTTTGGGATACCGTCAGGATCATGCGGTGACACGGGCCCTCGCCTGGCTCCGGGCGCGGCAGGCGGCCGACGGGCGGTTCTTGGGGTTTCTCCGGACGACCTGGGCCGCCGCGGCGGCCTTCAGGCTTGTCGAGGGAGCCGGTTCGTCGACGAGCGCGCGCGCGGTCGAGGCGCTGACGGGAGTCGGGGACGATCGATGGTATCCTGGGGCGCTGGCGGGAATGCTCGCGTGCCTGGCGGAGGCCGGCGTGCCTGCGTCGGTTGCCGTCATCCGGCGCGGGCTGCAGCGCTTGTGGGGGCTCGCGCGCCCTGACGGTTCGTGGTCCTCCGAGGATGGGGACGTCCACACCGTGGAGGTGACCCTTGGCGCGCTGCGCGCCCTCCTGCGCTGCGGCGCCGTCTCGCCGCCCGCGATCGAGGAAGCGTCGCCGGCCGGGGCCATCGAGGCGTAGCGAGGAGAGGCGCGGCCGGCCGCGTGGAGGAACTGTGCCGGGGAGGACATCCATGAGCGAGCAGGTGCTGCAGCAGCTCCAGGGTCTCGTCACAGAGGCGATCGAGGAGCGCCGGGGGCTGGTCGTGTACTCGCGCCTCCAGCCCGTGGAGATCGACCGGATGGCGCGCCGCGTGGAACGCGAGACGATCGAGAAGGTCCGGGGAATGCTCCCGGACACCTCACTCGATCAGCGCGTCATGGGCCTGCGGAACCGGCTGCAAAAGATGCAGGATGAGCTCGATCAGCTGGAAGGCCTCATCGAGATCCGGGATTACAGCCGGCAGATGCAGAGCGACGAAATCGTCTGGCAGGCGTTCGAGGATATTGCCTGGATGCTGGGGATCGAGTAACCGGGGCGGAGCGGTGGTGCGACGGCCTACCGGCGGCGGCCTCCGCGTTTCGCTTCGGTGTTCCGCTTCAGATCGAGCAAGCGCTCTTCGCTTTCCTTGAGGAACTTGGCGAGTTTTTCATCGAACGAAGCTTTGGCGCGCACCCGCGACTGCCGCTCGGCGGGGTCGAGCGCCTGCTTGACGGAGAGGTCGAGCTTGCCCTTGTCGTTGTAGCCCAGCACTTTGACCTTGACCTTCTCTTGCTCTTTCAGGTAATCCCGCACGTCTTTCACGTAGGTATCGGCGATTTCGGAGATGTGAACGAGGCCGCTCTTGCCATCGGGAAGTTCTACGAACGCGCCGTAGTGGGTGATCTTGACAACAATGCCTTCCAGAATCGTGCCTGTTTCAAGACTCATACGTAATGCGTAACCCTCCTAGAGAGATGCGAACGGATTATAGCCTACGCTCTGGGGGGTGTCAATTGAAAAAGCGGGCTTGCGGGCCGGGCGCCGGCATCGAACGTCAGTGCGGCATGCGCCGGGCGGGCCGATCTTGAACGGCTCCGCGGGCTACCCCGTCGCGTCGTCACCCCCTGCGTGGTCGCTTCAGTGGCGCCCGCAAGGCCGATCGAGGCGAGGAGTGGAGCAATGGTAAGGGGCACTGAACGAGATCGGCACAATGCGTCCCAGCCAGCGGTCCACCAGCCCGCGGAGGCGGTCCGCCCAGTCCCGGATCGCGCGCCCGAGGGGCGCGGGGTCATCCCCGGCGCGCGGCTTCCCGGGCGATCCCGGATCGCGCGCCGCCGAGGGGACGATGACCAGTTCCATTTCGTCGGAGCGCAGCATGCCGAGTTGCTCGCGGGCGAGGCGCTCGATATAGCGGTCGTCGGTCTGGAGCCGGGTGATCTCTGCCCGGATGGTCGCGTTCTCGACGCGCAGTTCATGGCGGTGACGCTCGAGGCGCGCCGCCTCACGCGCCAGCGTGTAGGTGCGGACATATTGTGCGCCGAGCGCGATTACCATCCACCCGGCGAGACAGCCGAGGGCGATCATCAAGAGGCGCGGTCTGAGCGGGAACGCCGCTCGCCGCTCCGCGCGACCCCCGGCCCCTGGCCCTCGGACGGCGCCCGCCGGATCCTGATTCCCGGCCGTCGGACTGCGCCCCCGGCTCCCTTGGCCGCGGGCACCGCCCGGCAGGCGCCGGGCGCCACTCCCGCGACCCCTGCCCGCGCGCCGCTTCATCGCCGCGTCTCCCGTCCCAACGCCACAAGCGGCGCCCTCGGGGCCCGCCGGAGGAAAGGCGCGATGAGCGCGCTCAGGAATATCAGCGCCACACTGCGGGCGTATGGTCCCAGGCCCACCAGGCTGAGGAGACGCTTCCAGACCGGGGTCAGGGTCCCGTCACGCTGCAGGTGGAACCATGCCAGGGCCACTTGACGGAGGTACCGCGTGGTCTCCGGGAACGGTGGGATGCCGTCGTGCTCCTGAACGGTTCCGGCGCCCGCGTTATAGGCCGCGAGGGCGAGCGGAAGCTCTCCCTTGAACTGGTCCACGAGCCGCCGTAGGTAGACGGTGCCCGTCTCGAGATTGGCCGCCGGGTCGTCCATGCAGGGAGGATCGGTGAGCCGCGCGATCTCGGGCGCGCAGGTCTGCCCGCCCCCGAATTCCCGCCAGGTGACGGGCAGCACCTGCATGAGGCCGTGTGCGCCGCGGGGCGACCGTGCCCGCGCATTGAATCCGCTCTCCACCGCCACCACCGCCGCCACCAGCGCCGGGTTGAGGTGGTGGGTCTCCGCGGCGTGGTTGATCAGGGTGGCGTAGGGAACACCATGCACCGGGCGGGGAGACGCGGCGTCATGGGGCAGGCGGGCGACGGCGGCCGGGACGTGGACCGCCGTCAGGTAGAGGACCGCTGCTGCGAGTAGGAGGGCCGCCAGACAGATGATCAGATAGGGGATCATCCATCGGGGCGTCCCTCCCGGGCCGCGACCGATGGGCATCGTGGTACCGAGTTCTGGGACCGCGGGAAGAATCCTCCCCGCGCGGAGGCTACGGGCTGCCGGCGGGCCGGGCCGTTCGCGTGAATGCGGCCGCCCCGGCGTAGCGGGCGCGCGCGCCGAGGCGCTCTTCAATCCGAAGGAGTTGGTTGTACTTGCAGACGCGCTCGCTCCGCGCCGGCGCGCCCGTCTTGATCTGGCCGGCGCCCGTCCCGGCGGCGAGATCCGCGATCGCCGTGTCCTCGGTCTCCCCGGACCGGTGCGAGATGATCGCGTTCCAACCGTGGTCGCGGGTCATTCGGATCGCCTGCAGCGTCTCGGTCAGGGTGCCTACCTGGTTGAGCTTGATCAGGACGGCGTTGCCGGCCGACCGGGCGATCCCCTGGGCGATCCGGGCCGCGTTCGTGACGTAGAGGTCGTCCCCGATCAATTGGACGCGCGCTCCGAGCCGGCGCGTGAGCGCCGTCCACCCATCCCAGTCATCCTCAGCGAGCCCGTCTTCGATAGACACGATTGGAAACCGGCGGACGAGATCCGCGTAGTAGTCGATCATCCCTTCCGCCGGCCGGAGATCCTGGCCGCGGCGCAGCGCGTACCGTCCGTCGCGGTAGAACTCGGTCGACGCCGGATCGATGGCCAGGGCCACATCCCGGCCCGGCGCGAACCCGGCCTTTTCGATCGCGAGCATCAGGAGGTCGAGGGCGTCCTCGTTGGCCGCCAGATTGGGGGCGAACCCGCCCTCGTCCCCCACGCCGGTGGCGAGTCCCCGGTCTTTGAGCACGCGGTGCAGGGCGTGATAGGTCTCGGCGCCCATCCGGACCGCCTCGGCGAATGTGGGCGCCCCGATCGGAGCGACCATGAACTCCTGAAACTCGAGGGTGTTGTCGGCGTGCTTGCCGCCGTTGAGGATGTTCATCAGCGGGACCGGGAGGGTGACGGCGCCGTCCCCGCCGCCGAGCCGCTGGAAGAGGGGGACGCCCGATTCGGCGGCGGCGGCCTGCGCGGCGGCCAGCGAGACCCCGAGGATCGCGTTGGCGCCGAGGCGCCCCTTGTTGGCCGTCCCATCCAGCGCGATCATGAGGCGATCGATCCCTTCCTGGTCGAGTCCGTCGCGGCCGGCCAGGGCGGGAGCGATCGTGGCGCGGACGTGCTGGACGGCCGTCAGGACGCCGAGGCCCCGGTAGCGCGCCCGGTCGCCGTCCCGCAGTTCCACGGCCTCGTGCGCCCCGGTGCTGGCCCCGGACGGCACCGCCGCCCGGCCCCGGGCGCCCGATGCGAGGACGACCTCGACCTCTACGGTCGGGTTCCCGCGCGAGTCCAGGATCTCCCGGGCCGTGATCGCTTTGATCGCCGACATTGCTCCGCTTCCTCCCCTCGCGCGATCCTCAGTTACTCCGGCGGGCGGTCCTCGAGCACGTCCACGCAGTCCTCCTGCCCGGCGCGCCCGGTTGGGATCGAACGCACCCGGGCCCGCAGGCGCCGCGTGACGAGCGAGACGGCGACGATGTCGCCGGGATGCACGGCCGCGGCCGGAGCGGCGGGGCGCCCATTCAGCGTCACGCGCCCGGCCTGGCACAGCCGGTTGGCCAGGGTGCGGCGCCGGACGAGCCGGCTGAGCTGGAGAAACTTATCGAGCCGCACGCCAGAGCGCGAGCAGCTCATCGGTGGAGTATTCGCGCAGCGGACGTCCTTCGGCCCGCGCCCGCTCCTCCAGGCGGGTGAATCGCCCGCGGAACTTTGCGCACGCATCGCGGAGCGCCTGCTCCCCGTCCAGGCCCAGGTACCGCGGCAGGTTGGCGATGGTGAAGAGCAGATCGCCCAGTTCCTCCGCCGCATGCGCGCCGTTGCCGTCCGCGGCCGCCGCCTCGAGCTCGGCCAGTTCCTCCCGGACCTTGGCCGCGGCGGCCCCCAGGTCCGGCCAGGTGAATCCGGCCCCCGCCGCCCTCATCTGTAAGCGCTGCGCCAGCGCGAGCGCCGGCAAGGCGCGTGGAAGGCCATCGAGCGCGCTGCTGCCGGCTGCGCTCGTGGCCCGCTCTTCGGGGCCGTGAAGGCCCTCGGCGCGCTCCCGTTCCTTGATCGTCTCCCAGTTGGCCAGGACGTCGGTGGATCCGGAGACCTGCTGGTTCCCAAAGACGTGGGGATGGCGGCGGATGAGCTTTTCGACCAGGCCGGCGATGACGTCGTCGATCGTAAACGTGCCCGCTTCCCCGGCCATTTGAGCGTGAAAGACCACTTGCAGGAGCAGGTCGCCGAGCTCCAGCCGCAGCGAGTCGGGCGATCCCGCGTCGATGGCTTCGAGGGTCTCGTACGTCTCCTCCAGGAGGTACGGGCGGAGCGATGCGTGGGTCTGCTCCCGGTCCCAGGGGCATCCGCCCGGCCCGCGCAGGCGGGCCATGATCGCGACCAGAT
>VBAN01000221.1 GCA_005882445.1 Candidatus Segetimicrobium genomatis
ACGGACCGGACGTATCGTGGATGCCGCTGCCCCATCTGAGGCGCATCCTTTGTTCCGCAATGGGCAACATCGTTGCCTGATGGGAAACACGCTATCAAACGGCCATGCGCCCTGTCAACCGGGCTCGGGGCGGGACCAATGGGGAGGACGCGGGCTCGTACCCTGGGCTGCGCTTCGTTCGCTGGGGGCGAGCGGCCGTGCGGGCTACGAGCCCGCCTGCAGGCGTGAGGCTTTGGGGCGGGGGCGGGCGGCTACGCGGGACACGGTCGCACGCCGCGTGGTGCGCGCTACGAGCAATATCCAGATCCGCCGGTAGATGGCGCCGAGCCCGGCCCGCGTGTCGGGGTTGTTCCGGCCGCGGCCGGTCAGATAATCGTGCAGCACGCTCAGGACGACCCCGGAGGGCATCCGCTTCAAGATCCGCTTGCTGACCCGCGCCACGGCTTCCAGTTCGACGATCGTCTCCTCGAGCGCGTCGTCCGCGAGGTCCTCGCTCGACCGCTGCCTCCGCGCGTGGACCAGTTCGTGGACGATCGTGAACTGCTTCTCGGGCTCGGGCAGGCCCGCCTCCACCCAGATCTCGTTGCCCTCTTCGCCCATATGGAGCAGGCCCGCGAACGTGGTGTCCCGGCTGAGCGGAAGATCGCCCACCTGACGGAGCAGCGTGCGGAACCGCCGCAGATGCTTCTCCTCGATCACGTAGCCCCGGCGCGGCAGGCGCGCGAACGCCGGCCAGGGAACCTGCCGGGCGCGCCGTCCGGTCCGCGGGGGACCGGTCCGCCGGGCGCGGCCCGATGCCCGATCCGCGCGCGCCCGCCCCGCGCGCTCCGGTCCCGCGGCAGGTCGCGAAGACGAACCGCCGAAGTAGACTCCACGATGAACCGTGGAGCGATCAGCACGTGGATCTGGAAGCGGCTGCCGTTGTGGGTCCGACATATGCTCCTCTGGACATTCAATGCCCACTTCATCATCGGAACAGTCGCGATGATCGACGACGGCGACGGACGGATCCTGGTCGCGCGGCACACGTACCGGCGAAGGACGCCGTGGGCTCTGCTCGGAGGATGGGTGCGGCGCGGCGAAGATCCCGCCGACGCTCTGGTCCGCGAGATTCGCGAGGAGACCGCGCTCGAGGCCGACGTCGGCGCGCCGCTGGCGATCCGCATGGAGAGCCCGATGCATCTGACGCTGGTCTATCATGCCAAGCTGCGCGGCGGCGCCTTTCGGCCGAGCGCCGAGGTGTCGGAGGTCCGTTACATCGAGCCGGGGATCTGGCCGGAGGGGCTGCGCGATGACCACCGCGCGCTGATCGAGGCGTTTGCGCGCCGCCCCGCGCTGCGACGCGCCTAGCACCCTCTTTGCGCGACCTCCCGGGTATGATAATGTGGACCCGGGTCCACGTGCCCCCATCGTCTAGGCTGGCCTAGGACATCGGCCCTTCAAGCCGGTAACGCGAGTTCGAATCTCGCTGGGGGCACCACGCGTCCCGCTGCACCGGCTCTAGCCAACCGTTCCAGCGACCATGACCCGGTCGCGCCCATCGTGCTTGGCGCGATAGAGGGCATCATCGGCGGCCCGGAGGATGTCCTCCACAGTGGAGCCATGCTCCGGGAAGCCCGCGACTCCTAATGACAGGGTTCCTGCCGGCATCGAACGGCTCTGGTACATCACCTCCAAGTGTCTAAATTTCGCGCATAATTGCTCAGCGCGCTGGAGGGTAACGGTCAATGGAGCGTCTGGCAGGATGAGCGTGAACTCCTCGCCGCCATAACGGCAGGCAATGTCAGATCCCCTCACAAGCTCCTGCAGAGAATCGCCTAGTGCGCGCAGAACCATGTCGCCCGCTTCGTGCCCAAAAGTGTCATTTAACCGTTTGAAATGGTCAAGGTCGAGCATAATGACTCCGAGCTGGCCCTGCTTCCGGACCGCCCGGCGCAGTTCGCGTTCCAGCGACTCTTCCATGTAGCGTCTGTTGAACAGACCGGTAAGGACATCCCGCGTAGATTGGATACGCAGCGCCTCGCTTAATTTCATGTTCCCCAAGGCCAGTCCAATTTGCGCGGCCACAGTCACGGCCAGTCGCTGGGTAGACTCCATCTCGAGGTCGCGTATTCTCTCCGGCTGGTCCAGCATGTACGGGGTCATTTGTAAATGGAGTATCCCCAGAGCTTCAGTTTGAGCCAGCATGGGCATACAAAGGTAGCCGACTGACTGAGGGAGCTGATTCACATGCTTACAGAGCGCTTCAGAATGGACGTCACTCACCACATGCATCTGTCCGCGTCGTAGCGCCCAGCAGTCGTCCGGCGCGAAGACACGCTGGGTGGGCGGAGGCTCACCCCAGAGCACAATTGCCTCCACGAAGTTTCGCGAGGGACTCACAACACACACCGCGCCAGATTCGTGCGGGAACAAGTGTTGCAAGTCCTGACCGATGACCGTGTAGGCTTCCTCCATGTTGCGAGAAGCCAGGAGTAGTTGTGCCATATCGCTCAGCAGGGTCATGTCTCGAATGCGCTGTTCAATCTGGATCAGCTTTGCTTCACTCTTACCTAGAGCCTGCTCGGCCCGTGTCCGCCCTCTACGAAGATAGAAAATGCCAACCACGAACGCGAAGACTGCGAGCACAAGTATGAG
>VBAN01000216.1 GCA_005882445.1 Candidatus Segetimicrobium genomatis
CACCGAAGTGATCACGAAGCTGATTGCCGCCTCACCCGCCCCGACGCTGGAGGACGCGGTCGCCGGCTGCATGCGCCGGATCAGCGGCGCGTACACCGTCGTGGCGATGGCGCAGGATACCCTCGTGGCCTTTCGAGACGCGAACGGGATCCGGCCGCTGGCGCTCGGCCGGCTCGGCCGCGCGGTCGTGTTCGCCTCGGAGAGCTGCGCGTTCGACCAGATCGGCGGGGAATACCTCCGCGAGGTGCGCCCGGGAGAGCTGGTGGTGGCCGACGCCGCCGGCGTGCGCGCGATCCAGGTGCTTCCGGTCGTCCGCCGGGCCGCGTGCGTCTTCGAGTACATCTACTTCGCGCGCCCGGACACCGTGATTGAGCGCCAGAACGTGCACCAGGTCCGGCGCCGGATGGGCCGTCTCCTCGCCTGCGAGCAC
The DNA here is from genome assembly GCA_005882445.1 of Candidatus Segetimicrobium genomatis. Taxonomy (GTDB): domain Bacteria; phylum Sysuimicrobiota; class Sysuimicrobiia; order Sysuimicrobiales; family Segetimicrobiaceae; genus Segetimicrobium. Next base: position 431 of record VBAN01000216.1, read on the forward strand.
CCGGTCGCGGCGGATGCCGTGATCGCCGTGCCCGACTCGGGGACCTCCGCGGCGATGGGGTACGCGGATACCAGCGGCATCCCCTGCGAGGTGGGGTTGATCAAGAACCGGTACGTCGGCCGGACCCCGGCCGCCGGATCGTCCTCGTCGACGACTCGATCGTCCGGGGCACCACGAGCCGGCAAATCGTGCGCATGCTGCGCCGCACCGGCGCGCGCGAGATCCACGTCCGCGTCTCCTCGCCGCCGATCCTGAATGCCTGCTACTACGGGATCGATACGAGCAGCCGGGGGGAATTGGTCGCGTCCCGCCTCTCCGTGGAAGAGATCCGCGCATCGATCGAAGCCGACAGCCTCGGGTACCTGAGCATCAACGGGCTCATCGAGGCGCTCGGGCTGCCCCGGCAGGACCTCTGCCTCGCCTGCCTCGACGGCCGATATCCCACCGAGACTCCCACGGAGGCGATGGCGGGCCGGCACGCGCTGGAGACCTCCGGCCTCGCGCCCTGATGCCGCGCCGCCTCTCCCCGCCGCGCACCTACCGCAGCGCCGGGGTGGACCGTGATCATAAGGAAGCGATCCTGGCGGGCCTGGGCGCCAGGATCCGCTCCACGTACGTGAAGGGGGCGCTGGGATCGGGGGACGGCTTCGGCGGGCTGTTCCGGCTCAGCGGGTACCGGGCGGCGGGCTGTTCCGGCTCAGCGGGTACCGGGACCCTGTGCTGGTGAGCTCGATTGACGGCGTGGGCACCAAGGTGCAGGTCGCCGGCCTCGCGGACCGGTGGCGCGTCGTGGGCGCCGACATCGTGGCCCACGGCGCCAACGACGTGGTCAGCCAGGGCGCGACTCCGCTCTTCATGCTCGACTACATCGCCACCGCCCGGCTCTCGACGAAGGTGGTGTCCGAGATCATCGAAGGCGTCGCCGCGGCGTGCCGTGAGCAGGGGATCACCCTGATCGGCGGGGAGACGGCGGAGATGCCCGGCGTGTACGTCCGGGAGGGGTGCGACGTCGTCGGGTGCACGGTGGGCGCCGTGGAGCGCGACCGGATGATTACCGGGGAGGCGATCAGGCCGGGAGACGTGGTGGTGGGCGTGGCGAGCGATGGGCTCCACACCAACGGGTACTCGCTGGCCCGGGCCGCGCTGCTCCCCGCGGGGAAGGTCGCGGCCCGCCTCGCGCTCGACCGGACCCCCGCGGGGCTCTCGGAATCGCTCGGCCGGGCGCTCCTCCGGCCCCACAGGCCGTACGCCCGCGCGGTGCTCGCCCTACGGCGGCACGTCGAGATTCGCGGCATCGCCCATGTCACCGGCGGCGGGATCCCGGGCAATCTGGTGCGGATCTTGCCGGCCCGGCGCCGCGCGGTCATCCACCGAAATCGGTGGCCGGTGCCGCCCGTGTTTGCGCTCATCCAGGAGCGGGGGAAGGTCGCGGGTGACGAGATGGTTCGGACGTTCAACATGGGGCTCGGCCTCCTCCTCGTCGTCCCAGGCGAGCAGGGGGAGCCGGCGGTCGCCCACCTCCACCGCCTCGGGGAACGCGCGTGGATCGTCGGCGCCATGATCAAACCTGCAGGCCATTATCGACGGCTGCGGCGGCGGCGCGGTCCCGGCCCAGGTGGTCGTGGTCGTCAGCAACGTGCCGGGGGCGTTTGCCCTGGAGCGCGCCCGCTCGTGCGGCATCCCGGCGGTGGTGGTGGATCACCGGGCGTTCGCGTCCGCCTCCGGCTTCGAGGCGGCCCTCCGCGAGGCGGTGGACTCCCACGGGGTCGAACTCCTCTGCCTCGCGGGATTCCTGCGCATCCTCTCTCCCCGGTTCGTCGCCGCGTACGCCGGCCGCATCATGAACATCCACCCGGCCCTGCTGCCGGCGTTCGGGGGGAGGGGGATGTACGGCGAGCGGGTGCACCGGGCGGTCCTCGCGTCCGGCGCGCGCACGAGCGGGGCGACGGTCCACTTTGTGACCGACGTGCCGGATGGCGGGCCCATCATCGCGCAGGCCGCGGTCCCGGTCGAGGAGGGGGATACGCCGGCGACCCTGGCCGCCCGGGTGGCCCGGGCCGAGCACCGGCTGTATCCGTATGCGATCCGGCTGTTTGCGCAAGGCCGGCTGCGGATCGACGGAGACCGCATCATGGTGTCGCCCCAGAGATCCCCGCTCGCCTCGAACGCCGATCGAGTGCCATGAAGATCGCGCGGGCGCTCCTCAGCGTCTGGGACAAGACCGGGATCATCGAGTTCGCGCGCGGCCTCAGCGATCTCGGCGTCGAGATCCTCTCGACCGGTGGGACCGCGGCCGCGCTCCGCAGCGCCGGCGTGGCGGTCACGGATCTCAGCGAGGTCACCGGATTCCCGGAGATCCTGGGTGGACGGGTCAAGACGCTCCACCCGGCGGTGCACGGCGGGCTGCTGGCCGTGCGCGGCGATCCTCGCCACGCGGCGGAGCTGGCCCGGCACGGGATCCGGCCGATCGACCTGGCGGCGGTCACGCTCTATCCCTTCGAGGCCGCCGTGAGGAGCGAGACGGATCTCGCCGGAGCGCTGGAGCAGATCGACATCGGCGGGGTGACGCTCCTCCGGGCCGCGGCGAAGAACTTCGACGGGGTCGTCGTCGTGAGCCGGCCCTCCCACTACGAGGACGTGCTCGCCGAGTTGCGGAGGACCGGGGCGGTGAGCCGGGCGACCCGGCTGCGCCTGGCCGTCGAGGCCTTCGCCCGGACGAGCGCGTACGACGCCGCCATCGCGCGTTACCTGGAGGGGGCGAACGCCCAGCCCGATGCGCCCCGCGAAATCGATGCGCCCGGCCCGCCCTTTCCGCTGCGCCTGCACCTCGCCTTCGAGAAGGTTCAGGATCTGCGCTACGGGGAGAACCCCCACCAGCGGGGCGCGTTCTACCGCGAGCCCGGCGCCGTCGGACCCTCCATCGCCACCGCCCGCCAGCTCTCCGGAAAACCCCTCTCTTTCAATAATATCTACGATCTCGACACGGCGCTCGAGCAAGCACGCCATCCCCTGCGGGGTCGGCACCGGGGAGACCCTGCGCGACGCCTACCTGCACGCGCGGGACGGAGATCCGATCTCCGCGTTCGGCGGCATCGTCGCGCTGAATCGCCCCGTCGATGAGGCGACCGCCGATGCGGTCGCTGAAACGTTCCTCGAGGCCGTGATCGCTCCGGGGTTTGCGGACGAGGCCCAGGCGGCGCTTGCCCGCAAGAAAAACCTGCGGCTGATGGACGTCGGCGCCCTGCCCCGGCCGGCGGCGCCCGCCGCGGCCGGGGAGAGCCTGGCCGGGGACGCTCCTGCCCGCCCGAAGCGCTTGGATCTCCGCCGGGTCCGCGAGGGCCTCCTCGTTCAGGATCCGGATACCGTTGATCTCATTGACGCGCGCCTACGCGTCGTCACCTCGAGAGCGCCCACGGAGCGGGAGTGGAGCGATCTCCGGTTTGCCTGGACGGTCTGCCGGTTTGTCCGCTCGAACGCCGTCGTCTTCGCGCGCGGCCGCCAGGTCGTTGGGATCGGTGCGGGCCAGATGAACCGGGTGGAGCCCGTACGGCTGGCGGCGCGGC
>VBAN01000214.1:0-2323 GCA_005882445.1 Candidatus Segetimicrobium genomatis
GAGATCGCCGGGGATCTCCCGCGGCCCTGTCTCGACTACTATATCGGCCAGTGCAGCGCGCCGTGCGTGGCCTGGGGCGCCGGCCGGGAGCAGTACGCCGAACAGGTGCGGCAGGCGTCCGCCTTCCTCGCCGGAAAGCAGGACGACCTCCTGGGCGACCTGCGGACCGCGATGCAGGCCGCCTCCGATTCCAAGAACTTCGAGCGCGCGGCGCAGCTCCGGGATCAGATCCGGGGTCTCGAGGCGCTCGGCGAGAAGCAACGGATGGTGTCCTCGGGGAGCGAGGACCGGGACATCGTCGCGCTCGCCCAGGACGGGGATATGGGTTGCGTGCAGATTTTCTTCGTCCGGGGCGGCCGCGTCGTCGGCCAGGAGCACTTCATGCTCCGGGGCACGCGCGGGGTGACGGCGGCCGAGACGCTGCGGGCGTTTCTCCCGCAGTACTACGAGACCGCGAGCGCGGTGCCCCCCGAGATCCTCCTGCCCGAGCCCGTGCCGGACGCCGAGGTGATCGAACGGTGGCTGGCGGAGCGCCGCGGCGGGCGGGTGGAGCTCGCGACGCCCCAGCGCGGGGAGCGGGTCCGCCTGGTGGCGATGGCCCGGGAAAACGCCGCGCTGCACCTCGCCGAGGAGAAGGCGCGGGTCGGCGATACGGCCGGGCCGGGCGTCCGGGATCTCCAGCACCTCCTGCGCCTGGAGGCCCCGCCGGTGCGGATCGAATGCTACGACATCAGCAACTTCCAGGGGGGCGAGTCCGTGGCCTCGCTGGTCGTCGCCGAGGGGGGACGGCCGAAGAAGAACGACTACCGCCGATTCCGGATGAAATACACGGAGGGCCCCGATGACACCGCCATGATGCAGGAGGTCCTCCGCCGCCGGTTCGCACAGGCCCGCAAGGAGCAGGAGCGATTGGACCGCGACGAGCCCATTCCGGTGAAGTGGGCGGCGCTGCCCGACCTCATCGTCCTCGACGGCGGCCGCGGCCAGCTCAACGCCGCCCGCGAGGTGTTGTTCGAATACAACCAGACGATCGCCACGATTGCGCTGGCGAAGCAGCAGGAGCTGGTCTACGTCCACGGGCTCAGCGAGCCGATCGTCCTGCCGCGTGAGTCCCAGGGCCTCCAGTTGCTCCAGCGCCTCCGGGACGAGGCGCACCGGTTCGCCAACGCCTACCACCAGAAGCTCAGGGAGCGGCGGATCGTCTTCTCCACGCTCGACGAGATTCCCGGAGTGGGGGAGCGGAGGAAGAAGGCGTTGATTCGCCAGTTCGGGTCGGTGCGGAGCATCCGGGCGGCCGGGGTCGAGGACATCGCCGCGGTGGAGGGCGTTGGCCCAAAGGTGGCCGAGCGCATCCATCAGTACTTGAAGGATCACCCGGCATGATCCGCGCCCGGATCGTGACGTGGCCCGCGCCGCCCGGCGGGGACGCGGACGGGATCTATGGGGTCCGTGTGACCGGGCTGTCCGCCGAAAGCGCGCAGGAAATGGCCCGGGCCGCGCACGCCCTCGGGCTGTGGGTCCGCTGGCATGAGGGAGATCAGATCCTCCAGGGACCGGCATCCCGTCTTGCCGGCCTCAGCGGCGGGGTGAGCGGCCCGGCCGGCGAGGCGGCGGCTGAAGCGGCGGCCACAGCCCTTGCCCGCTTCCGGCAACCGCCCCGGTTCCTGGAGGTGCGGGGGCGGACGCTGGATCTCCAGAGGCCCCTGATCGTCGGGATCCTGAACGCCACACCCGACTCCTTCTACGATCGCGGACGGTACTATGGCCTCCCGGCCGCGGTGGCCCGCGCAGATGAGATGGTCGCGGAGGGCGCCGACATGATCGAGGTGGGGGGAGAGACCGCGCGTCCCGGGCCTGCGGTGGACCCGGAGGAGGAGCTCCGGCGCGTGGCGCCGCTGATCGAAGTCCTGGCGGATCGGCTTCCGGTGCCCGTGAGCGTGGACACCCACAAAGCCGAGGTGGCCCGGCGCGCCGTCCATGCTGGAGCGGTCATGATCAACGACATCAGCGGGCTCGCGGACATCCGGATGGCCGAGGTGGCGGCGGAGACCGGGGCGGCGCTGATCGTCATGCACATTCAGGGCCGTCCGAAGGTCCGCCAGGAGGATCCGCAGTACCGGGCCGTGGTCGACGAGGTCTGCGCGTTTTTGGAGGACCGCACCGCACAGGTTCAGGCGGTGGGGGTGCCGCGGTCTCGGCTGGTGGTGGATCCCGGGTTCAGCTTTGGGAAAGCCGTCGATCACGATCTGGAGGTGCTCCGCAGGCTTGGAGAATTTCGCAGCCTGGGCTATCCGATCTATCTGGCCACGTCTCGCAAGAACTA
>VBAN01000214.1:2441-3257 GCA_005882445.1 Candidatus Segetimicrobium genomatis
TCACCCCCTGGCACGGGGTCTCCGAGGCCGAGGCCCGGCGGCGATCTGCGGCGGAGGTGAAGATACGTGGCGAAGGGTAACGCCCGCGGCGACGGGGCGGCGGCGGGCCGGGTCGCGCGCCGCGGCGTGGACAAGGACGCCATTCAGAAGGCGGTGCTGACCATCCTCCGGGCGATCGGCGAGGACCCGGAGCGGGAAGGACTCATCGGCACGCCCCGCCGGATCGCCAACATGTACGAGGAGTTGTTCTCCGGCATCGGGGAAGACCCGATGGCCCTGCTCACCGTCGGGTTCGAGGAACAGCACAAGGAGATGGTGATCGTCAAAGACATTCCCCTGCAAAGTTTGTGTGAGCATCATCTCCTCCCGTTCCACGGCGTGGCCCACGTCGCGTACATTCCGAACGGCCGGATCGTCGGCATCAGCAAGATCGCCCGCCTGGTCGAGATGCTCGCGCACCGGCCGCAGGTGCAGGAGCGGTTGACCTCGCAGATCGCCGACCTCCTGATGAAGGGCCTGCGCGCCCGCGGCGCGGCGGTCGTCATCGACGCCACGCATCTCTGTATGACCATGCGCGGGGTCAAGAAGCCGGGGAGCCGGGTCGTCACCTCGGCGAACCGTGGGATCTTTCGCGAGAACCCCAGCACCCGGGCCGAGTTCCTCACGCTGCTCGGGCGGCCCGCCGGCTGAGCCTTCCGCGGGGCGCCGCCGGGAGGAGAACCCTCCCGCGCAAAGAAAGCGGATAGTGCGCAGTCCCGAGACAAGGGGGTCCACCATGCCGAAGTGGTCCATTGGCGGCGAATATTTCGAAAACTG
>VBAN01000215.1 GCA_005882445.1 Candidatus Segetimicrobium genomatis
TGTTGAGCGCCGCCTGGAAATCTCCGCCGGATGGGACATTGATATGGTTTCCCGAAGGGGGCGCATAGGTCGTGTCGACGAAGGCCTGGGGCAACGCCGGCAAGACCTGACTAATCGCGCGTGTGCTGATCGCCATAGACCGCACTCCCCCCCTTGATTCTGCCGCGGCCGCAGCGTTTCGGCCACATGCGATTGTCTGGCAAGCCTCCGCGGGGGGTCAAGCCAAAGAGCTACTGAGTCCAACGCCAGCGATTCCGGGCTGGTTCGACCGATCCACCCGAGCGCGAGCGTCGATGAAAACACTGCCTGCGGTTGGTGGAAACGCTAGGGAAAACTCCTCAACGCCGGCCGCCGTCCCGGGAACAGCGCGGTCCTCTTCACACCGCGGAGCGCGGCGACGAGGCGAGCCGCGCCGGGAATGCGCTCACGCCGGAGGCGGTCACACGGACCCCGCCTACGGCGTGAACCGGAGCGCGCCTACGACAACCCTTCGGTGGCCAGCTTGATCGACCGGTAGCGTTGCATCCCCGTGCCGGCCGGGATCAGCTTGCCGATGATCACGTTCTCCTTGAGCCCGAGGAGAGGGTCCACCTTGCCCTTGGTCGCCGCGTCGGTGAGCACCCGGGTCGTCTCCTGGAAGGAGGCGGCCGACAGGAAGCTATCGGTGGCCAGCGACGCCTTGGTGATCCCCAGCAACACCGGCCGGGCGGTCGCGGGTTCCTTGCCCTGAGCCATCGCGCGCGCATTCTCCTCTTAGAGCGCGAAGATGTCGAACAATTCGCCGGGGAGGAACTCGGTATCCCCCGGCTCCTCGACCTTCACGCGCCGGAGCATCTGGCGGACGATGATCTCGATGTGCTTGTCGTTGATGTCCACGCCCTGCGACCGGTAGACGCTCTGGATCTCCTGGACGAGATATCCTTGAACGGCGACGAGGCCCTTGATCCGGAGTATGTCGTGGGGGTTCACCGACCCCTCCGTCAACTGATCGCCGGCCGCGACCCGATCCCCGTCGGCGATCCGGATGCGCACCCCGTAGGCGACGGAATATTCGCGCTCGTCGTCGCGGCCGCTGACCACGATCTTGCGGGCGCCCTTGGCCTCGGTGACGTGGGCCTTGCCGTCGAGCTCGCTGATCACCGCCTGGCCCTTGGGCCGCCGCGCCTCGAACAGCTCCTCCACCCGCGGCAGGCCCTGGGTGATATCGAAACCGGCAACGCCTCCGGTGTGGAAGGTCCGCATCGTCAGCTGCGTCCCGGGCTCGCCGATCGACTGGGCCGCGATGATGCCCACCGCCTCCCCGATCTCCACCAGCTTGCCGGTGGCGAGGTTCCGGCCGTAGCACTTCGCGCAGATGCCATACCGGGTCTTGCAGGTGAGGACCGACCGCGCCGAGACCCCGGTCACCCCCGCCTCCTCGATCTCCTCCGCCACGGCCTCCTCGATGTCCCGGCCGGCCTCGACGAGGACCTTCTTGCCGCGCGGCGCCACGACTTCCTCCGCCGCCACCCGCCCGGTGATCCGGTCGGCGAGTGAGACAACGACCTGGTTGCCGTCCATGATCGGCGTGATCTCCACCCCGGAGGTGGTCTTGCAGTCCTCCTCCCGGACGATCACGTCCTGGGCGATGTCCACCAGCCGCCGGGTGAGGTACCCGGACTCGGAGGTGCGAATCGCCGTGTCCGCGAGGCCTTTGCGCTGGCCGTGCGTGCTGATGAAGTACTCGAGCACGGTCAGCCCCTCGCGGAAGTTCGCCTTGATCGGCAGCTCGATGATGCGGCCCGACGGGTCGGTCATCAGCCCCCGCATGCCGGCGAGCTGGCGGATCTGCTGGATATTCCCCCGGGCGCCGGACTGGGCCATCATGTAGAGCGGATTGAATGTATCGAACGTGCTGAGCATGCGCTTGGTGATCGCCTCCGTCGCCTCGGTCCAGACGTCCACGGTCTTGAGGTACCGCTCCTCGTTGGTGATGAGGCCGCGGCGGTACTGACTGTCGATCGCGTCGACTTCTTTGTCCGCCTTGGCGAGGATCTCTTCCTTCTCCTTGGGGATGACGATGTCGCTGAGCGCGATGCCGCTGCCGCTCACCGTGGCGAAATGGAACCCCAGGTCCTTGATGCTGTCGAGGAGCTGGACCGTCTTGGTCGAGCCCAGGCGGTTGTAGGCTTCCGACACGATCTGGGAGAGGATCTTGCGGTCGCACACCTCGTTGATGAACCGCAGTTCCTCCGGGATCGCCTCGTTGAAGATCACCCGGCCGACCGTCGTGTCGATCAGCTCGCCGTCGTGGCTGAGCCGCACCTTGATCTTGGCGTGCAGCCCCACGACCCCGCTCTCGTAGGACAGGACCACTTCGTCCGGACGGCTGAAGATCTTCCCCTCGCCGAGCGCGCCCGGCTTCTCCAAGGTGAGGTAGTAGCAGCCGAACACGATGTCACGGGTCGGGCTGGTGATCGCGCGGCCGTAGGCGGGGGAAAGGATGTTGTACGCGGAGAGCATGAGCACCCGCGCCTCCGCCTGCGCGGCGGCGCTGAGCGGCACGTGCACCGCCATCTGGTCCCCGTCGAAGTCCGCGTTGTAGGCCGTGCAGACAAGGGGGTGCACCTGGATCGCCTTTCCCTCGATGAGCACGGGCTCAAACGCCTGGATGCCGAGCCGGTGCAGGGTCGGGGCGCGGTTGAGCAGCACCGGGTGCTCGTGGACCACTTCTTCGAGCACGTCCCAGACCTCGGACCGCGCGCGCTCCACCATCCGCTTGGCGCTCTTGATGTTCTGGCTGAGGCCCTTGTCCACGAGCTTCTTCATCACGAACGGCTTGAAGAGCTCGAGGGCCATCTCCTTGGGCAAGCCGCACTGGTAGAGGCGCAGCTTCGGCCCGACGACGATGACGGAGCGGCCCGAGTAGTCCACCCGCTTGCCCAGGAGGTTCTGCCGGAACCGCCCCTGCTTGCCCTTCAGCATGTCGCTCAGGGACTTCAGCGGCCGGTTGTTGGGGCCGGTGACCGGGCGCCCGCGGCGGCCGTTGTCGATCAGGGCATCGACCGCCTCCTGCAGCATCCGCTTCTCGTTGCGCACGATGATCTCCGGCGCGCCCAGGTCCAGAAGGCGCTTCAGCCGGTTGTTCCGGTTGATGACCCGGCGGTACAGATCGTTGAGGTCGCTGGTGGCGAACCGCCCGCCGTCGAGCTGCACCATCGGCCGCAGGTCCGGGGGAATGACCGGGATGACGTCGAGGATCATCCAGTCCGGCTTGTTGCCGCTCTTCCGGAAGGCCTCCACGACCTCCAGCCGCTTGAGGATCTTCATCCGCTTCTGCCCGCTGGCGGTCTTGAGCTCGACGCGAAGCTTCTTGGTCGCGGCGTCCGGCGACGTCTCCTGGAGCAGTTCCTTGATGGCCTCGGCGCCGATGCCGGCCTTGAAGCCGTTGCCGTGCTTTTCGCGCAGCTCGCGGTACTCGGCTTCGGTGAGCATCTGCTTCTTCAGCAGGCCCTTGACGTGGCCGGGGTCCGTGACGACGTAGGACGCAAAGTAGACCACCCGCTCCAGCGCCCGCGGGGACATGTCCAGCATCAGTCCGGTCCGGCTGGGCACGCCCTTGAGGTACCAGATGTGGCAGACTGGGGCGGCCAGCTCGATGTGGCCCATCCGCTCCCGGCGCACCTTGGCGCGGGTCACCTCGACCCCGCAGCGGTCACAGATGATCCCCTTGAAGCGAATCCGCTTGTACTTGCCGCAGTGGCACTCCCAGTCTTTCGTGGGCCCGAAGATGCGCTCACAGAACAGCCCATCCCGCTCGGGCTTGAGGGTGCGGTAGTTGATGGTCTCCGGCTTCTTCACCTCGCCCCGGGACCACAGGCGGATCCGGTCGGGAGACGCCAGGGCGATCTTGACGGCCGAGAAGTTGTTGACGTCCTGCATCTGTTAACGGGCCTCCAGGGTCGCGCGTGCTTCCACCATTAGTACTCTTCCACCAGCGCCTCTTCGCCTTCGAGGTTGATCCCCAGGGCGCGGGCGGTTTCCGCGATGTCTTCCTCGATCTCCTTGAGCTCGATCTCCTTCTGGTCCTCGCTCAGGACCTTGACGTCCAGGCAGAGGCTGTGGAGCTCCTTGACCAGGACCTTGAAGGACTCCGGGACCCCGGGTTCCTGGATGTTCTCCCCCTTGACGATCGCCTCGTAGGTCTTGACCCGGCCCACGACGTCGTCGGACTTCACGGTGAGCAGCTCCTGCAGGGTGTTCGCCGACCCGTAGGCCTCGAGCGCCCACACTTCCATCTCCCCGAATCGCTGGCCGCCGAACTGGGCCTTTCCGCCGAGCGGCTGCTGGGTGATGAGGGAGTACGGGCCGGTCGACCGGGCGTGGATCTTGTCCTCGACCAGGTGGAGCAGCTTCATCATATAGATCTGCCCCACGGTGACCGGCTGGGCGAAGCTCTCGCCCGTGCGGCCGTCGTACAGCCGGGTCTTGCCGGTCTCGCCGATCCCGACGCGGGCCCCTTCCTCGGTCTTGGCCGCCCGCTTGAGCAGATCGCGGATCTCCTCCTCGCGCGGCCCGTCGAACACCGGCGACTCCGCGTGGAACCCGAGCAACGACGCCGCCCACCCCAGGTGGGTCTCCAGCACCTGCCCCACGTTCATGCGGGAGGGCACGCCCAGCGGGTTCAGGACCAGATCGACCGGGGTCCCGTCCGGCAGGTACGGCATATCCTCCTGCGGCAGGATCTTGCTGATCACGCCCTTGTTCCCATGGCGCCCGGCCATCTTGTCGCCGACCGTGATCTTGCGCTTCTGGGCCACGTAGACGCGCACGAGCTCGTTGACCCCGGGGCTGAGCTCGTCCCCGGCCTCGCGGGTGAAGACCTTGACGGCGACCACCTTCCCCTTCTCGCCGTGGGGGACCTTGAGCGAGGTGTCGCGGACCTCTCGGGCCTTCTCCCCGAAGATGGCCCGGAGCAGGCGCTCCTCGGCCGTGAGCTCGGTCTCGCCCTTCGGCGTGATCTTGCCGACGAGACCGAGCTTGGTATCCCGCGCCTCGACCTCGTACTCCTCGATGTGGATGCTGGTGAACAGATCCTTCTTGACCAGCCGCTCGCTGATTAGGATCGCGTCTTCGTAGTTGTAGCCCTCCCACGGCATGAACGCCACCATGACGTTGTGCCCGAGCGCCATCTCCCCCTGGTCCGTGCACGGGCCGTCCGCGATCACGTCGCCGGCCTCCACGCGCTCGCCCAGTTCCACGATGGGCCGCTGGTTGATGCACGTCCCCTGGTTGCTCCGCTGGAACTTGACCAGCTTGTAGGTCCGCTCCTTGCCCCGGTCGGGTCTCATGACGATGGCGTCCCCGGTGACGCTGGTGACCTCGCCGGCCTCGCGCGCCACCACCACAGCGCCCGAGTCGATGGCGGCCCGGTACTCCATCCCGGTGCCGACCAACGGCGTCTCGGTGCGCAGGAGGGGCACGGCCTGCCGCTGCATGTTCGACCCCATCAGGGCGCGGTTCGAGTCGTCGTGCTCGAGGAACGGGATCAGGGCGGTGGCCACGCTGACGATTTGCTTGGGCGACACGTCCATGTAATCGATCTTGTCCGGCGGGACCAGCACGATGGGGGCGCCGTGCCGCGCCGTGACCCGCGACTCCGTCAGCCGGCCGTCCTGGTTGATCTTGGCGTTCGCCTGCGCGACCGTGTACTTCTCCTCGTCGTCCGCGGTCAGGTACTCGATGGCCCGGGTAACCCGGCCATCCTTGACCTTGCGGTAGGGGGTCTCGATGAACCCGTAGGGGTTGACCCGCGCGAAGGTGGCGAGGGAGGAGATCAGCCCGATGTTCGGGCCCTCCGGCGTCTCGATCGGGCACATCCGCCCGTAGTGCGACGTATGCACGTCGCGGACTTCGAATCCCGCGCGCTCGCGGCTCAGGCCTCCGGGGCCGAGCGCCGAGAGGCGCCGCTTGTGGGTCAGCTCCGCCAGCGGGTTGGTCTGGTCCATGAACTGCGAGAGCTGGCTCGACCCGAAGAACTCCTTGATCGCGGCCACGACCGGACGAATGTTGATGAGGACCTGCGGGGTGATCGCGCCCGCGTCCTGGATGGTCATCCGCTCCCGGATCACCCGCTCCATCCGCAGCATGCCGATCCGGAACTGGTTCTGCAGCAGTTCGCCGACCGACCGGACCCGGCGGTTGCCGAGATGATCGATGTCGTCGGGACGGCCTTCGCCGTTGTTGAGCGTGATGAGGTAGCGGACAATCTCGACGATGTCCTTGGCCTTGATCACCCGGGCATCGGGCGCCCCCTCGGGGGCCGGCTTGAGGTTCAGCTTCTTGTCCAGCTTGTAGCGGCCGACCCGCCCGAGATCGTACCGGCGCGGATCGAAGAACAGCGTGTTCAGCAGGGTCCGCGCGCTCTCGATGGTCGGCGGGTCGCCCGGGCGGAGGCGGCGGTAGATCCCGAGCAGCGCCTCTTCCGTGTTTTTCGTATCGTCCTTATGTAACGTGGCGGCGACGGCCTTGTCGTTCCCGTACAGCTTCTGGATGTCTTCGTCGCTCGCATAGCCGAGGGCCCGCAGCAGGACGCTCACCGGCAGCTTGCGGGTCCGGTCGATCCTGACGTAGATGACGCTGTTGGCATCGACCTCCAGCTCGAGCCAGGCGCCCCGGTGCGGGATCACCGTCGCGGCGGGGAGGAGGCGACCGTTGGCGTCCGGGGTCAGGCTGTAGTAGACCCCCGGGGACCGAACCAGCTGGCTCACCACCACCCGCTCGGCGCCGTTGATGACGAAGGTCCCCTGCTCGGTCATGAGCGGGAAGTCCCCCATGAAGACTTCCTGCTCCTTGATCTCGCCGGTCTCTTTGATGACCAGACGGACCTGGACCTTGAGCGCGGCGCTGTAGTTGTAGTCGCGCTCCCGGCACTCGTCCACCGAGTACTTCAGCTGCTCCAGCCGGTAGCCGTCGAACTGCAGGCTGAGGTCACCGCGCTCATCCTCTTGGGGGGACTTGGACCGCCGGCGCCCGACCGCGAAGTGCAGCTCGAGGTTCCCGGTAAAGTCCTTGATCGGCGAGACCTCCTCGAACACCTCGCGGATCCCCTCCCGGAGAAACCACTTGAAGGACTCCCGTTGGATCTCGACCAGGTTGGGGACATCCAGGACGCTCGGGATCTTCGCGAAGCTGACCCGGCTGCGCTTGCCGTACCGGGCGACCTTGACTTCGCCCAGGCCTTTCACCGTGCGCACGCCCATATGCGACGGAGCGGCCGGCGGAGGCGCCTGAAAGACGGCGACCGGCGTGCGTTCCGCTTTCGTGTCCAGCAGGATCGTGCGCATGATTCTGGGGCGCTTGCGCGCGCCCGCCGCCGCCCCGGCGCCCGGCGCCCACTGGAGCCGCGCGCGCGCCGGCTCTTTGGCGGTAAGACGCACGGCGCCCGGCTTCGCGCGGGCGCCCTTCTTCCCTGCAACTGTCCTGGCTTTGCCCTTGGGGGATGCGGGCCTGGCCTTCACTGGTTTCGCCTCCAGATGAAAAATACCTCAGAGCCGGGGCGCAGGCAGCGCAAAGTATCAAACGCCCCGCGTCCGGCTGAAGATCTGGGACTCAGGATCAAGGTGGGTTCGCACAATGCCCCATTACAGCAGTAAACGATATCTTATCACCGACCAGGGTTTTACGTCAAGATGCGGAGCCGGCCGCCGGAGGCGCGGTGACCTCGGGAGGCCCGGGGGGGTCCCGCGGACCGAGGGGGGATCCCTGAAACTGCCGAGAGACGAGCCCGGCCGCCTGGCCTTACTTGACTTCGACCGTCGCGCCGACCTCGGTCAGCTTGGCCTTGATGGTCTCGGCCTCCTGCTTGGAGACCTTCTCCTTGACCGGTTTGGGGGCGCCGTCGACCAGATCCTTGGCCTCCTTCAGGCCGAGCCCGGTCAGTTCGCGCACCACCTTGATGACCTGGATCTTCTTGTCGCCGACCGTCTTGAGAATGGCATCGAACTCCGTCTGCTCCTCGACGGCTGCCGCGCCCGCCCCTCCCGCCCCGCCACCGGCCGCCCCGCCGGCCGGGGCCATCATCATGGGGGCGGCGGCGCTGACGCCGAACTTCTCTTCCAGCGCCTTCACCAGCTTGGACAGATCAATCGCGGACAGGGTCCCGATCTCATCGACAATCTGGTCTATCGTCGCCTTCGCTGCCATCGCTCATCCCCCCAACATTAATTAGCCTAGCCTCCCACATTGCCCTGGCCGTTCTTGTCTGCCTCGCCGGTCCCCCCTGGGGCGCCTTCCACAGGCGCCGCCGCAGGCACGGTCTCCACAACCGGAGGATCTGCCCCCTGAACCGGAGCATCAACAGAAGTGGCGGCCTGAGCCGGGAGCTCCGCAGCCGGGGGTGTCGTTCCCTCAGACGCCTCCCGGGCCTCCTGTCGGGCCCGCAGCGCCTCGAGGACCTGGACGAGGGAGCGCGGGGGGGCGTTGAGGATCGTGACGAGCGCCCGGAGCGGCGACAGGATCACCCCGAGCGTCCGGGCCAGCAGTTCCGTCCGCGAAGGCAGGGTCGCGAGCGCCCGCACCTCCTCCGGCCTCAGCGCCTCCTGCCCGAGCACCCCGCCCTTGATTTCGAGCTTCCGGTACTTGCGGATGAACTCCTGAAGCACCCGGGCCGGCATGCCCGGTTCGTCCCGGCCGAAGGCGACGGCCGTCGGTCCGGTCA
>VBAN01000217.1:0-565 GCA_005882445.1 Candidatus Segetimicrobium genomatis
CTGATCGAAGATGGCCGCCTCCACAGCGTCCATCAGCCGGCGTCCGGCCCCGCGGTGCTGCGCGTCCGGCGCGACCGCGATGGTGCGCACGTACCCGCTGTGCGCGAACGTGCCCCGGACGCTGTAGACGGCGAACCCGATGATGCGGCCGGCCTCCTCGGCGACGAGGCCCCGGCACGGTCCGGCGAACACGTCGGCGAGCGCGCCCCGCGCCGCCGCCGCGGTCGTGACCCCATAGCGCGCCAGCAGCGGGGTCGCGAGCATGATGGCGGCGCAGGCATCCACGTCGGCCTCGAGCAACGGCCGGATCGTCACAGTCACGTATTCTCCGGCCCGCCGCCGCGGGCCTTCCACTCCCGCGATGGGATCGCGCCGGGCAGCGCGCGCCGAACGCAGGAGGTGGGAGACGTGGGCCGAAAGCAACGCCTCCATGATCGTCTCCGCCGGCACCGTCCTCGCCCCCGATCGCGATCTCAGCCCCGGATACGCCGTGGTCGAGGAGGGCCGGATCGTCCGGGTCGCGGCCGGGTCCCCGTCGCCGGACGCCCCGGGTCCGGCCGCGGCC
>VBAN01000217.1:598-2001 GCA_005882445.1 Candidatus Segetimicrobium genomatis
CCGCGGCCTTTCCGGACGGCACACTGATTCCCGGCCTGATCGACCTGCAGGTCAACGGGGGCGCCGGCGTGGACTGCCTTCGGAGCGGCCCCGAAGGTTATGAGATCCTGGGCCGGTATCTTGCCGCCACCGGCGTGACCGCGTACCTGCCGACCATCATCAGCGCCCCGCTCGAGGAGATGCGCCGGGCCGCGGCCTGCGCCGGCGCCGCGGCGGCGCGGCGCGGACCCTCTCCTCAGATCCTGGGGGTGCATCTGGAGGGGCCGTACTTGAATCCGCTGCGCCGCGGCGCCCACCGCGCCCACGACCTCCGTCACCCGTCGGTCTCCGAGATCGAGGAGACGCATCGCCGCGCCGGCGGGCTTTTGAAGATGGTCACGCTCGCTCCCGAACTCGAGGGCGCCGAGGCCGTCGTCCGCTGGCTGGCCGCCGAGCATGTCATCGTCTCGATCGGGCACACCGATGCCACGGCCGATGAGGTGGCGGCCGCCGCGGCCTGGGGGGCCCGCATGGTCACGCACGTATTCAATGCGATGCGGGGATTCCACCACCGCGAGCCCGGCGCGGCGGGGGCCGCCCTGCTGACCCCCACCCTGACGCTCGGGGTCATTGCCGACTTCGTCCACCTCCACCCCGCCGCGATTCAACTCATCGCGGCGCCTGTCGGACGGCACCCTGGCGGGCAGCGTGCTGGCCATGATCCGGGGAGTCCACAACTTCGAGCGCGCGGCGTCGCTGGGGCTGCGGGAGGCCGTCCAGTCCGCGACCCTCGTGCCCGCGCGCCTTCTCGGCCTCAGCCGCAAGGGCCGCATCGCCGCGGGCTGCGATGCCGATCTCGTCGTGCTGGATCGCGAGGGAAGCGTGGCCCTTACGCTGGTCTCCGGCGAGGTGGCCTTCCGCCGAGGCGGTCCGGGGTAATGGGACCGCGCCGGATGCGCGCCTTCAGGGGATGTGGTATGATGTATTCAGTGGTGTATTTGGAGGTGTATAGACGGTGCCGCGGATGATGGTTGAATTGGATGATCGGCTCCTTGCGGAGGCCCAGCGGATCACGGGTGCGCGGACCAAACGGGCAGCGATTGAGACTGCTTTAGAAGAGCTCGTCCGTAGGCGCAAGGCGGCGGAACTCGCGAAGCTCGCGGGGAAGGTCCCGATTCGGCTGACGCAGCGGGCACTGCGGGGGATGCGGAAAGGTCGTTAGCATGCCCACCCTTGTCGACACATCCGCGTGGATCGAGTTCTTTCACCCCAAAGGCGCGGCGAGGGTGAAGCAGATCCTTGCGTCCGCACTACACGACGGGATCGTGGTTACGGTGGCTCCGGTGCTCACCGAGCTACTTGTCGGTCTCGAGCCCAGTCGTGCCGGCGATGCGCGGGCGATCGAACGTCTACGTGCACTAGAG
>VBAN01000004.1 GCA_005882445.1 Candidatus Segetimicrobium genomatis
TGAGCGGCGCCGTGTTGACCGAGACGATCTTCGCGCTCCCGGGGCTGGGGCGCCTGGCGATCACCAGCGTCCTGGCGCGGGACTACCCGGTGGTCCAGGGGGTCGTCATCATCGCCGCGGTCATCTTCGTGGCGGCCAATCTGCTCGTCGACGTGCTCTACGCCTACCTCGATCCGCGAATTCGGTACGAATAGGGTGGCCACGCTCCCGGTGTCCTATGTTCCACGCCGCGCCGCCGCGCTCTCCTGGCGCCGGATGCGCCGCAGCACGAACCTCGTGGTGGGAGCGGGGATCCTGGCCATCGTCATCGGGTCGGCGATCTTCGCGCCGCAGATCGCGCCCCGCAACCCGATCGACCAGGCGTTTCCCGATCAGCTCCGGGCGCCGTCCCCCGTCCACCTGTTCGGCACGGACGAGTTTGGGCGCGATATCTTCTCCCGCGTGGTGTATGGGGCACGGATCGCCCTGCTCACCGGCGTGCTGGCCGATGGGATCGCCGCCTCCCTCGGCATCCTGCTGGGGGTCACCTCCGGCTACTTCGGGCGGCGGGTCGACGCCGCGATCATGCGGTCCGTGGATGTGCTGCTGGCCTTTCCCTATCTGCTTCTGGCCATGATCGTGGTGGCGATCCTGGGGCCCAGCCTCATCAACGCGATGATCGCGATCGGCATCGTCTATACCCCGCAGTTCGCCCGCCTCGTGCGGGGGGCGGTGCTCGCGATCCGGGAGCAGGAATTCGTGGAAGCGGCGGGGGCGGTGGGGGCCGGCGCGCCGCGGATCCTCGTGCGCCACATCCTCCCAAACATCCTCTCCCCGATCATCGTGATGGCGACGCTGACCGTCGGGTTCACGATCGTCGAGACCGCGGGCCTATCGTTTCTGGGCCTGGGGGCGAGCCCGCCCACGCCGGAGTGGGGCTCGATGCTGGCGACCGGACGGTCCTTCATGCTGACGGCTCCGTGGATCGCGACCTTTCCCGGCCTCGCCATCCTCACCACGGTGGTGGGGTTCAACCTCATTGGGGACGGTCTCCGGGATCTCCTCGATCCGCGGCTGCGCGGTCCCCACTAGGGCAGCCCCCGGCCGTTGCGCCGCAACCGCTCCAATGGGAGGATCGGGCCGTCCGGTTCGTCGAAGGTCGTTCGTGTGAGCGTCTCGGAACGTCAATCCAAGCGAAGAGTAGCGCCCGGGGTACTCGAGGTCCGGGTCCGGTATGCGGAGACCGACCAGATGGGGGTGGCCCATCATGCGAGCTACCTTGTCTGGTTCGAAGGCGGACGGACCGAACTCATCAGGGCGTCCGGCCGCTCGTATGCGCAGATCGAGAAAGATGGCTGGCTGCTCGTGGTGGTGGAAGCCCGCTGCCGCTACCTGCGCCCGGCCCGGTATGATGACGTGCTGACGATCCGGACGCATCTGGCGGCCCTCGGGAGGGCGACGATCGAGTTTGGCTACCAGGTGGTCCGGAAGGAGGACGGCGAGGTCCTGGCCGAAGGAGCGACGGTCCACGCGGCCGTTGACCGGACGGGGCGCCCCCGGCGCATCCCCCAGGAGATCCGGCGGTGGCTGGGCGGGGCGGGTCCGTCGGGGGCACCGCCCGGCCGGCGGGCCCGGGCTCATCCGTTTGAGGGCAGAAGAGTCGTGTCAACTGGCGAACCAAAGAGTCCCGCGGCCCGGGGAGGTGCACGGGACGCGCCATAGGGGAAGGGTGGCTGATCCATGCCTGAGGAAAAAACTGCAGCGCCGCAGGGTGAGGATATGGACATCTCGCGGATGCCGGCGCTCGCGGAGCGGCAGATCGTACAGGGGATCGTCGTGCGGGTCGACAGCGATGGCGTCCTGGTCGATGTCGGCGCCAAGTCGGAGGGGTTCATCCCCCCAAAGGAACTGTCGGCGCGAGGCGACGTGGTCGAGGGGATCGCCGTGGGCGATCGGATCGATGTCTACGTGCTGAAGGTCGAAGGGGAAGAGG
>VBAN01000218.1:0-1343 GCA_005882445.1 Candidatus Segetimicrobium genomatis
GCCAGCGGCGCACCCTGGCGTGTCCCCCCTCGTCACGCGGTAGTGCCGCCGTCCGCCGGGAACCGCCCGCCGAGCTATCGAACTACACGGGGAGACCCGAACCAGGAGGATGGAGCGAATCATGACAAGACTTGGAGTGCACCCGCGAGGTTTTGCGGTCTGGTCTCGGCTCGCAAGGGGCGGCGTCACGCTGCTCGCGCTCGCTGTGGGGCTGAGCGCCATGACCGGCGGATTCCCCGCAATCGCTGCGCCTCTCTCGTCCGGCCCGGCAGCATCAGGGATTGAACATTTCGCCATCGTCCCGTCTGCCTCCAGCGTGACCTACCGGGTCGGCGAAACCTTCTTCGAAGAGAACCGCTTCAACGTGGCCGTGGGCACCACGCAGTCGATACAAGGCGATGTCTTCATCGATCGCGCGAATCCGGGACGCAGCCGGGTGGGGCCGATTACGATCGACATCAGCACCTTCCAGTCCAACAGCGGCCGTCGCGACCGTGCAATCCGGAATCGATGGCTCGAATCTTCCAAATACCCGACCGCCCAGTTTACACCGTCGGCCGTCCAAGGCCTCCCCGCCCTGTACCGTGACGGGCAAGAGGTCCCCGTTCAGGTGCTCGGAAACCTCCGGGTGCGCGACGTGACGAGACCCGTCGCCTTCACCGGGACGGTGAAGCTGGCCGGCGATATGCTGACCGGCGCAGTTCAGACGGCGATCCTGATGACAGACTTCGGGTTCGATCCGCCGGCGATCCTTGGCATGCTCAAGGCGGAGAACCAGGTCCGGCTGGAGCTGCAGTTCACCGCGAAGCGCGCGTAGACTTCAGCCGCTAACCCGCGACCCGCTCGAAGACGCACAGAAAATTCAGGCCCTGATCAGCCGCTGAGGCGCTCTGCATAGGTCGCGTCCCGGTCCAGCGGGTAGATCGGCCGTCGAAGCCGCCGGTAGGGGAACGTCGGCAGGTTCGCTGTGCTGATCCCCGGCGGGTCGGTCGTGACGATGTGCTTCGCGATGCCCGAGAATCCGGCCCGGAAGTGGGCGCTCGATTTGAGCCCGACGACGCGGCACCGCGCTACGTCGATGCCGTGCAGCAGGAAGGGCCCGGGGTCGAGCACCTGGGTGCGCTCGCTGGCGACCACGATGTCCAGCCCGCCGGCGGCGATGCGCGCCGTCCTGCCGATATTCATCGGTGAGCCCTGCCCCATCGGGGTGGAGAGCATGAACCGCCCGTCGGTCAGGCTCTTCACGTAGACCTCGAGGTCCACAGGATCGCCATGGAGCCGGTCGTGCTTCCCGCCCAGGCGGACGCGGAGTGTCGCGCCCACCCCCGCGCGATGCGCGGCGT
>VBAN01000218.1:1350-2266 GCA_005882445.1 Candidatus Segetimicrobium genomatis
GCCAGCATGGCCCGCAGCAGATGGGTCCCGTCGCCCGGCGCGCCCCCGCCCGGGTTGTCGCTCATCTCGTTGATGACCACGGGCGTGGTAGAGCCGGCCACCCGGACCGCTTCGGCCACCGCGTCGACGGGCTGGGGAAACCTCAGTTGGAACGCTTCGCGGCGCGCCCACACCTCCCGCGCCACGGCCTGCGCCGCCCGCCCCGCCAGCGCGGCATCGCCGTCCGCCACCGCGACGACCGTCACTCCCGCCTCCGGAATGTCGGTCTGCGAAAATCCATGGAAGAAGGCGCAGTCGATCATGCCGGGCCGCTGCTCCCACTGATGGCAGTGTGCGTTGATCGTTCGCGCGGGTTCGAGCGCCGATGGCGACGCCGGGATCAGCAGCGGCAGCGCCTCGATCGCCATCTTGGGGGTGATCTCCCTGCGCAGCACGCGGAAGAGAAACGCCATGGCCTCCTGCCCGCGCTCGTAGGAATCGGTGTGGGGATATTCGTGCACTCCGAAGAGCCCGGTGGCCAGGGAGACCATTCGGGGCGTGATATTGCCGTGGAGGTCCAGCGTGACCGCGATCGGCATCGCGTCGCCCACGACTTGCCGGACGGCTGCCAGGACCCCGCCCTCGAGATCGGTGATCCCTTCGGCGACCCCCGCCCCGTGGAGCGCCAGGCAGATGGCGTCGAGGGGCATGGCCTCCTGAATGCCGCGGACCAGCTCACGGACCATCGTGTCGTACGCGTCCCGCGTGATCGTGCCCCAGGGCTCTGTGCTGGCGGCGAATGTCGGGATCAGGGTGGCGCCCAGCCGCTCACCGGCTTCGATCACGCCGCCCAGGTAGGTGCGCGTGCCGCGCTCGCGCCGGGTGATCTCCTCGCCGTGGTCCCAATGGCGCTCCTTGAACATCGCCAGCGTGGTCG
>VBAN01000219.1:0-515 GCA_005882445.1 Candidatus Segetimicrobium genomatis
CCTTGGGCTGTTCGAGGAGCAGATCCTCGATGTGGCGCGCGCCGTGCACAGCGTGGGCGCCCAGCTCTACCTGGACGGGGCGAACTTCAACGCGATCCTGGGGATCACCCGGCCCGGGGACCAGGGGTTCGATGTCATGCACTTCAACCTGCACAAGACCTTCACCACGCCCCACGGCGGCGGCGGCCCCGGCGCCGGGGCGGTGGGCGTCCGGGCCCACCTGGTCCCGTACCTGCCGGTGCCGACGATCGAGCGGAACGGCGGGCGGTTCGCGTTCGACTACAATCGGCCGAAGACCATCGGCAAGGTTCGGGCCTTCTACGGCAACTTCGGCAACCTGGTCCGGGCCTACACCTACATCCGGACGATGGGCCCGGCCGGGCTGCGCGCGGCCGCCGAGACGGCCGTCCTGAACGCCAATTACGTGCTCAGCCGCCTGCGGGAACACTACGACCTGCCGTACGACCGGATCTGCAAGCACGAGTTCGTCCTCTCCGGCCGCCGGCAGCGGGACC
>VBAN01000219.1:749-3328 GCA_005882445.1 Candidatus Segetimicrobium genomatis
GACCGCCACCACGTGTCCACCAAAGATATGGCCAAACGCCTCCTCGACTACGGCTTTCACTCGCCGACGATCTATTTCCCGTTGATCGTCGAAGAGGCCATCATGATCGAGCCGACGGAGACCGAGAGCCCCCAGACCCTCGACGCCTTCGTCGACGCCATGATCGCCATCGCGCGGGAGGCCGAGACGGACCCGGAGATCGTCCGGACCGCGCCCCACGAGACCCCGGTCACGCGGCTGGATGAGGTCACGGCGGCGCGCAGGCCGGTCCTGAGGTGGCGGCCCTAGTCCCCCCGGTCCTCGCCGCTTCGCCCGAAGTTTACCCGCATCCTGAACGAAGTTCTCCAAAGAAAGAGCGCCGGGGGGCGTCCCCTGCCCGACGCCGCGGACGCCGTCCGGAGGTCTCGTCCCCGGTCAAAACGGGCATATAACCCGGTGGGGAGTGGAGCCCACCAAAATCACCACCGGGAACCACGAATCCGCTCCACAGCACTCATAAAAATAATCATCGGCGTCCACCGGGCTCCCTCCCCAGGTTCCACCCGGCACCGCTTCGTCTGTCGTCTGGGAAAAAAGGGCACTAACTGTGTTGGGGGGAGGGGCCCCACCGGTCGGCAGACCGGGCGCCGTCTTCTTCGCAGCCGGCCGGACGGTCACCGGTAGACGTGACCCAAGGCGGGGCTCCCCAACGGGCTATTGCGTTGCAGTGGGGGGAGACTGTTCTTGAGGACAGCGAGACGGGCGGCATCCAGGTTCGCGCGCATCGCCGCCGCCGGGTGGAACGGCGCCCCGGCGGGCACCACGGTGATCGAGTACGCCGTCGCTCTGGCCATTGTCGCCATCGTGCTCAGCCTCGCCTTTGGCTGGCAGGGATCGATCACCAAGCGCCGCCTCCAGAACGCCGCCTACCTTCTTGAAGGGGATCTCCGCTTCACCCAGCAAACCGCAGTCGCCCACGCCGGCTCCGGGCCCCAGGCCGAGCTCTGCCTGCGCCCTGATGGGTACGACATCTACCCGGTCGTCTATCAGGATCCCATCGGGCGGACCTCGCCCGCGGCGGGGGGGACCATCAAGCGCGTGAACGCCGGCGCCGAGTATGCGAATGGGGTCCAGCTCACGCCCGACGCGTCGGCCGCCTCCGCGTGCACGATGGACGGGTCGCGCCAGGCCATCGTCTTCCTGGCCACGGGGACGCCCAAATTCCCCGACACCAACTCCCACTTGGTGGGGGTGGCGCTCGGAGGTCGGAGCATGCACGTGATCATTCAGCCCACGACGGGCATGACGGCGGTGGGCCCGTGAGGTTCCGCCCGGGGAGAATTGGAACGATGCGCCGCGACCGCGCGCGGGAACGAACCCAGGGCGGATTCAGCATGATCGAGGTGCAGGTGGCCATCCTCATCCTCACCGTGATCTCGCTGGCGTCATGGGGGACCATCACCAGCACGCTGGCGCTGATGGGGAGCAAGCCCCAGTGGTCAAGCCAGAAGACCGCGCGGCTCTGGACGATCGCCAGCAGCTGGACGCAGTCCGAGCTGGAGTACGCGAAGCAGCTCGGGTTCGGGGTCGCGTGCGCGAGCCCGCCCTGCACGGCCTGGGTGCGGACCCCGACCCCCGGGACCGTCGAGGTCTCGACCGACAACTGCGCGACATGGTCCTCCAGCAACCCGCCCTTCTCGGAAGGACCCGTACTGCCCGGGGATTTCCCGTGGGGGCGGATCGTGATCACCACGGACCCCAATACGCCGACGGATTCGTACACCGGCGCCAGTTACCTTCAGGTCATCGAGATCGACATCTTCCAGGCCCAGCCGGCCTGCGACAGCCCCACCCCCTACCTCACCGCCTATACCTCGGTGGGGATCCGGTGAGCACCCAGGGCAAGCCGCTCACGCTCCCCGGCGGCCGCGATCGCGGATACGCGCTGTACGAGGTCCTGATCGCGCTGGCCCTGATGGGGCTGGTCTCCCTCTCCGTGTTCGCGGCGTTCAAAGCGGGCGATACCGCGTGGGCGACGAGCGTGCAGTTCGTCGCGGAACAGCAGAACGCCCGCATGCTGCTCAACACCGTCTCGCGCGCGGTCCGGATGGTCGGCTACCAGTACACCGGAGGCAACCCGCCGGTCATCGACGGCCAGGCAAGCAGCCTCGCGTTCTATGCCGACATCGATGGGGACGGCACGATCGAGTGCTACCGCCACTACCGGAGCGGCACCGCCGTGTACGAAGCGGTCGTCCAGGGGGCGTCGTGCGCCTCCTCGATCCTGACCGCGGCGGGCGCGCCGCTCACCGCCGCGAATGAAGCGCAGTCGCTGGCCGTGAACAACCTCACCTTCACCTATTACTCCGCCGCGGATCTGGGGGGAGCGCTCCTCAGCACGCCCCTCAGCACAGGCAACGCCTACCTCGCCCGGCGGATCGATATCTCCGTCACCGTCAAGGGCGTGAAATCGGCGGGTCCGCCGTTCACCATCGACACCCAAGCCGTCTTCCGGATCGGGAGGTAGAGGAGCTCATGCGACACGGCCGGGTTCGCCCGTTCCGCGCGGCGCACGCATCCCAATCGGGCATGGTGCTGAT